>JBKHXI010000065.1:0-5677 GCA_046566095.1 Gammaproteobacteria bacterium
GAAGTCGCTGAGCACCACGTCCGGCGCGTATTCGGCCAGCGCCCGCCGCAGGGCCTGCTCGGTGGCCACGCGCGCATGCTCGAACGGGGTGCTGAGATCGCGCAGGGCGCGCAGCATCAGCTCCGCGTCCGCGTCCGAATCCTCGACCAGCAGCACCTTGAGCCTGTCGTCCGTGCGTTCCATGCGTTCAGTCCGGCGCCTCGTTGGCGATCATCCAGTACATGCCGACCTGGGCCACGGTCTCGGCGAACTCGGCGAAGTCCACCGGCTTGACCACGAAACTGTTGACCCCGCGCTCGTAGCTGGCGATCAGGTCGCCCTCCTCGCGCGAGGAGGTCATCATCACCACCGGGATCAGGCGGGTGCGCGGGTCTTCGCGCATCCGCTGCAGCACCTGCAGCCCGTCCATGCGCGGCATCTTCAGGTCCAGCAGCACCATCTTCGGATGGCCGTTGCCGCGCCCGGCGTACCGGCCCTCGCAGAACAGGTACTCCAGCGCCTCGACCCCGTCGCGCACCCACTCGACATCGTTGGCGATGCCCTTCTTCTTCAGGGTCCGCAGGGTCATCTCCGCGTCCGCGCGCGAATCCTCCACGAGCAGGATCTCCACCTGCCGGTAGTTCATGCCGCGTCCTCCCTGGCGAGGGCCGATTGCCCAGCATGCGCCCCCGCGGGCAGGTCGAAGGTGAAGGCGGCGCCGGCGCCGGGCGTCGCGTCCGCCCGGATGCCGCCGCCGTGGCGGGCCACGATCTGCTGCACGATCGCCAGCCCCACCCCGGTGCCTTCGAAATCCTCCTGCGAGTGCAGCCGCTGGAAAACGCCGAACAGCTTGTCCGCGAAGCGCATGTCGAAACCCACGCCGTTGTCACGGATCCGGTACTCGAGCCGGTCGCCTTCGCGCCATCCGTCGATCTCGACCCGGGCATCGTCGCCGCGCGGAGCGCTGTACTTGAGCGCGTTCGAGACCAGGTTGACCCAGACCTGGCGCAGCAGCACCGGGTCGGCCTGCGCCTCCGGCAGCGGGCCGACCTCGACCTTGCCCGCGCCGCCGCATTCCTCCACCACCCGCTCCACCAGCCGGCGCATGTCCAGCGGTACCCGCTCCAGCGGCTTGCGCCCGAGCCGCGAGTACGCCAGCAGGTCGTCGATGAGCGCGCCCATCCGGCGCGCCGCGATCCCGATCTCGTCCAGGTAGCGGCGGCAGTCGCCGTCCAGCGTGTCGGCCGCGTCCTCCTGCAGCATGCGCGCGTAGCCGTCGATGTGCCGCAGCGGCGCGCGCAGGTCGTGGGAGACGGTGTAGCTGAACGACTCCAGTTCGCGGTTGCTCTGCCGCAGCTCGGCCGCCTGCGCGTGCAGCTCGGCGTTGAGTGCGTGGATGGCCTCCTCGGCCTGCCTGCGGCGGGTGGCGTCGCGGGCGACGCAGAACATCAGCTGGTCGGGTTCGGACCAGGCCGCCGACCAGTCGACGACGACCGGCGTGCCGTCGCTGCGCAGGTAGCGGTTGCTGAAATCGACGGTCGGTTCGCCGGCGCGGATCGAGGACGCGACCCGGGCGGTGGCGTCGCGGTCGTCCGGGTGCACCAGCGCCATGTACTCGCGCCCCGCCAGTTCCTCCGGCGCATAGCCCCACAGCCGCCTTGCGGCCGGACTGACGTCCACGAAGCGGCCGTCGCCGTCGATGGTACAGATCACGTCGAGCGAGTTGGCCATGATCTGTCGGTTGCGGGCGAGGGCCCGCTCGCGCTCGACTTCGGCGCGCCGGCGTTCGTGCTCGGCACGACGCAGCACCCAGG
Organism: Gammaproteobacteria bacterium; assembly: GCA_046566095.1. Classification (GTDB taxonomy): domain Bacteria; phylum Pseudomonadota; class Gammaproteobacteria; order Xanthomonadales; family Xanthomonadaceae; genus CAMPJU01. Next base: position 1,794 of record JBKHXI010000065.1, read on the forward strand.
CGCTGCTGGCGACCAGTAGCGAGAGCAGCGCGACCAGGACCACCGAATGCAAGGTGACGCCGAGTTCGGTGCCGTACAGGCCGGCGCGCTCGCCCTCCAGCCGCAACCAGCCGATCCCTGCGATGATCGCGACGCTGCCGGCCAGCAGCCACCGGGCCATGCGGCCGCTGGGCCGCCCGCCCTCGAACAGCGCGGCGACTCCCATCGTGGGTCTGGCGGCGAACAGGCCGAGCGCCAGCAGCAGGAACAATGCAGCGGTGTTCATCGCCATCGGGATGAACCGGCTGACGCCGTACATCGCCTCGATCCGGTAGGCATAGCCGAGCAGCGCCAACAGCGCGATCAGCGCCGACCCGGCGGCCAGCCATTCGGCCGGCCGGCGCCCGGGCGCCGTGCCGCGGTCGAGCAGGGCCAGGGCCATGCCGACCAGCACGAACGCGACCGCGGTGTTGGGCGCCATCTCGTTGCGCGCGAAGCCGCGCTCGGCATCCGGGGCCAGTTGCAGCGCGAACAGCCACTGGTCGACGGCCGGCACGGCCAGGCCCAGGTGTTCGCCCAGCTTGACCGCCCCTGCTACGGCCACCAGGCCCGCCAGCGCCTGCGCGGCCCGGCTTGCCCCGGCGAACCGCGCCGCGCGCTGCGGCCCTGCCTGCAGCCACAGCGCCGCGGCGGCCAGCAGGAAGAGCAGCGCGGTGGTGGGGTTCATCGCCACCCAGCCCGGCCGGATCCGCTTGAGCGGCTCGATGTCCGCGGCCCAGCCCAGCAGCACCAGGCCGGCCGCCACCGCCACCGCGACCGCGCAGCCGGTCGCCAGGCGCAGGCCCGCCGCCGGCGTTGGGGCCGGAACCGAAGACGGTGGTTCGCGTTGTGCGACGGCCGTGTCGATGGCGCTCCTCCGGATGGCGAGCGGTTGGGCGCGCGGCTGTCCGAACCGCGCACTGCCCGTCAAAGGCGATACGCGGAAATCGGCCAGGGCCGGCAACCGGCCGCTGCAATGGAGGCCGGAAGCCCCGTCAACAGCCTGTGAACACCGCCTTCACATCGCCGGTCGCAGGCAGCGCGCCAGGAAGTCCGCCGACAGCCGGTAGCGGTGCAGCGCGTTGGCGCCGGACAGGCCGTGCTTGGCGCCCGGGTAGGTCATCAGTTCGAACGGCTGGCCGCGCCGCTGCAGCGCCGCCATCACCTCCAGGGTGTTGCCGAACAGCACGTTGTCGTCGGCCATGCCGTGGATCAGCAGCAGCTTCGGGGCGTCCGCGCCGACCAGTCCGTCGATGTGCTCGAGCACGCGCGCGCCGCGGTAGCCGTCCGGGTTGGCCGCGGGCAGACCCATGTAGCGCTCGGTGTAGTGGGTGTCGTACAGCGCCCAGTCGCTGACCGGCGCGCCGGCGATGCCGCAGGCGTAGGCGTCGGGCGCCTGCGCCAGCAGCATCAGCACCATGTAGCCGCCGTTGGACCAGCCGTGCACGCCGATCCGTTCCGGATCGACCCACGACTGCGCGCGCAGCCAGTCGATGCCGCGCAGCTGGTCGGCGACCTCCACGGTGCCCTGCCGCCCGTACAGGGTGCCGCCGAACTCGCGGCCGCGGCGCGGGGTGCCGCGGTTGTCGAGCGAGAACACCACGTAGCCGTGCTGGGCCAGGTACTGGTTGAAGAAATGGTCGCCGCGGCCGGGCCAGCTGTCGGTGACGGTCTGCGCGGCGGGGCCGCCGTAGACGTAGACGACCACCGGGTATCTGCGCTTCGGATCGAAGCCGGCCGGCTTGATGAGGCTGTAATGCAGTTCGGTGGCGCCATCTGCCGCGGTGAGCGTGCCGAACTCGACCGGGCGGTGCGCGCCGCGATAGGGCGCGTACGGGTGGCCCGGGTCGTCGAGGTCGTTGTCGACCAGGGTCGCGAGCAGGCGCCCGTCGGCGTCGAACAGCTGGGTCTGCGGCGGCGTGCGCGCGTTCGACCACAGGTCGACGTACAGGCTGGCGTTGCGCGCGAAAGTGGCGTTGTGCATGCCCGGTTCGCGCGACAGCCGCTCGACCGGCCCGCCGGCCAGCGGCACGCGGTAGACGTGTTTCTCGCGCGGGGACTCGCGGGTGGCGGCGAAGTAGACCCGCCCTGCGGCCTCGTCCAGCGCCAGCACGCCGTCCACGTCCCAGTCGCCGGCGGTGAGCGCGGTGGCCTTGCCGTCGCCGTCGAGCAGGTACAGGTGCTGGTGGCCGCTGCGCTCGCTGCTCCACAGGATGCGGCCGTCGTCGAGGAAGCGCAGGTCGTCGTGCAGCGGCACCCAGGTCGCGCTGGTCTCGGTGGCCAGCACCCGCTGGGCGCCGGTGGCCAGGTCGGCCTCGACCAGCTCCAGCCGCTGCTGGTCGCGCGACTGGCGCTGGAAGGCGAGGCGCCGCGGGTCGCGCCAGTCCACGCGCGCCAGGTAGATGTCGCGCTCGGGGCCGAGGTCGATCCAGCGCGGCTTCGCGCCCGCCTTCGGCGCGACCACGCCCAGGCGGATCTCGACATTGGCCTCGCCCGCGGCCGGGTAGCGCTGGTCGACGACCTCGGTGCGGTCCGGGTAGACCTCGTAGCGCTTGCGCACCGGCACCGGCGACTCGTCGATCCGGGCGAAGGCGATCGCCGAATCGTCCGGCGCCCACCAATAGCCGGTGTGGCGGCCCATCTCCTCGTCGGCGACGAACTCGGCCACGCCGTTGCCGATGATGTCCGAGCCGTCGCGGGTCAGGCGGATCTGGCGGCCGGAGGCCAGTTCGATCGCCCACAGGTCGCGCTCGCGCACGAAGCTGACGTAGCCGCCGCGCGGCGAGAGCTTGGGGTCGGTGGCGAAGCCGCCGCCGTCGGTGAGCTTGCGCACCGCATCGGCGCCCGTGCGCGACAGGTCGTAGAGGTACAGCTCGCCGCCGAGCGGGAACAGCAAGCGGCGGCTGTCCGGGGCCCAGTGGTAGTCGACGATGCCGGTCAGCGCGGCGATGCGCTGGCGCTCGCGGCGCGCCTTCTCGGCGTCGCTGAGCACTTCCTCGCCCGGCTGCAGCACGGTCGAATCGACCAGCATCGACGTGGCGCCGGTCGCCACGTCGTAGGCCCACAGGTCCAGGCGGTTGCGGTCGGCGTCGCGGCCGCGCAGGAACGCGACCTTCGAACCGTCCGGCGCGATCTTCGGCAGGCGCAGGGTCGGCCCGGACAGCGGCGCATCGCCGGTGATCGCCTCCAGCGTGAGGCTGCCGGGATGCTCGGGCGCGGCGGCGGCGGGGACGGCGAGGCTCATCAGCAGGCCCAGGGCGGTGGCGCCGAGGGCGCGGCGCAGGCGGTTCTGGCAGGACGTGGCGCGTGGCATGGAGGGCCCTCCGGCGGGCAGCACAGTCTAGTGCGCCGCCGCACGCCGGCGCACCCGCGACCCGATCCACCCTGCAGCAGCTGCATACGCTGCGACCCGGGCATGCGGCCGCACAGGAACCGGGGTCGGGGCTGAAGCCCCTCCTGCAGGCCAGGCTCGCCCTTGCAGGAGCGGCTTCCGCCGCGACCCGCCGCCACAGAGCGGTTTGTAGGAACGGCTTCAGCCGCGATCCCGCACGACGGAGATGGAGTTCGCAGCTCACGCAGCGCCTGCAGCGGCAGGTGCGCTGAACGGGCATGTTCCGTGGCCTGTCGCATGCCGGCTTGACCGGCCGCCCGCAACCGGTTCCACTGGCGTCCAGCCTGCACGGAACCCGCCGCGCAGCGGGCCTGGAAGCGAGCGATGGCGAATGGCGCAAGCTCCGGCACGGCCGGCGCCGCACCGGCCGGCACCCTGCCCGCCGCCTGGCGCTGGCGCTTCGCCGTCGGCATCGCGCTCACCGCGCTGCTGCTGGCGGCCGCGCTGGTGCTGGCCTGGCGCGAGCACCGCGCCC
>JBKHXI010000066.1:0-17027 GCA_046566095.1 Gammaproteobacteria bacterium
CGGCGATCGCCTGCGGATCGGCGTCGAGGTCGAACATCCGCCGCACCCGGCCGACGATGCCCAGCAGTTCGCCGGCCGGCGCGCCGTGCAGTTCCAGCCGCAGCGCATGCGCGCGCACGTCGCCGCGCCCCGGCCAGGCGCTGACCCGCAGCCAGCCGGGCGCGGCGGCCGGGCCGAAGGCGCGCGCGTAGCCGCGTTCGTCGACCCGCTCGACGCCCGGCAGGGCGCGCCCGCGCAGGAACTCGAGCATCGCCGCGAAGTCGTAGGGTGGGCGGTAGCCCAGCCGCAGCACCAGCGCATCGCCGGTCGCCCGCGGCTCGCGCCGGCGCAGCTCGCGCGGGGCCATGCCGTAGGCGGCGCGGAAGCCGTCGTTGAAGCGGCGCAGGCTGCCGAAGCCGGCGGCCATCGCCACCTGGGTGACCGGCAGCGCGGTCTCGGTGAGCAGCTGCTTGGCGAACAGCAGGCGGCGGGTGCCGTGCACGCCGATTGGCGGCGCGCCCAGGCGTTCGACGAACAGCCGCCGCAGCTGCCGCTCGCCCACGTGCACACGCGCGGCCAGCGCGGCGAGCGGGGCTTCGGCCAGAAGGCCCTGGTCGATCAGCTTGAGCGCGCGCGCCACCACCGCGTCGCCGCGGCGCCAGCTGCCGTCCTGCGGCGCGAGTTCCGGCCGGCAGCGCAGACAGGGCCGGTAGCCGGCCGCCTCGGCCGCGGCGGCGTTGGCGAAATAGCGCACGTTCGCCGACTTCGCCGGCGGCGCCGGGCACACCGGCCGGCAATAGATGCCGGTAGTCGCGACCGCGGTGAAGAACAGCCCGTCGAAGCGCGGGTCGCGGCTCAGCCGCGCCCGTTCGCAGGTGCGCGGGTCGGGCAGGGGCGCGGCGGCGGTTGCGGACATGCGGCCACATTAGCACCGGGCGCGGGGCCGGACTGGCCGTTTTCGGACATCGTTGCCGGCCGCCTGCCGGAGCGCCGGTCGCGGCTGAAGCCGCTCCTACAAACGCGGGGCTTCCCTGCAGGAGGGGCTTCAGCCCCGACCATGCGCGACCCGCATCCGGTCAGCTTGCGGTCCCGGCCACGACCCGCTGGCGGCGCAGGAAGGCGCGCACGCGGTCGAAGGCCTTGCGGTACCACGGCGGCTGCTGCATGAAGAAGCGGTACAGCACCGGCACCACGAACAGGGTCAGCACGCTGGAAAAGGCCAGGCCCCAGACGATGCTCGCCGCCACCGGCCCCCACAGCAGCGACTTTCCGCCCAAGCCGAACGCCAGCGAGGCGAGGCCGGCGATGGTGGTCAGGGTGGTCATCAGCACCGCGATCACGCGCCGGCGGGCGGCGTAGATCGTGGCGTGCAGGGTGCGCATGCCGAGTGCGCGGCGGTCGTTGGCGGCGCTGATCAGCACGATCGCGGCGTTGACCGAGATGCCGGTCAGCGCGATCACTCCGTACAGGGTGTACAGCGACAGCGGATTGCGCGAGATCACCAGGCCCAGCACCACGCCGGTGAACGCCAGCGGCACCGAGACCAGGATCAGCATCGGCTGGAAGTAGCTGCGGAACTGCGCGGCCAGGATCAGGTAGATCAGGCCGAGGCCGAGCAGGAACAGCGGCGGCATCGCCGCCAGCGACTCGTTGATGTCGTCCAGCTGCCCGGAGAAGTCCAGGTCCGCGTTCGGGAAGCGGCCGCGCACCTTTTCCCACTCGCGCCGCAGCTGCGCGTTGGCGCTGGCGGTGTCGTTGGCCTCCAGGTCCAGATCGGCCTCCACGGTGATCGCACGGCGCAGGTTCCAGTGCCGGATCAGGCCGGGGCTCTCGCCCTCGGTGGCGCGCACCAGGCTGCCGAGCGGCGCGCTGCCGCCGCCGGGCAGGGCGATCGGATCGGACAGGATCGCACGCACGTCGTCCACGTCGCGGCGCGGGCCGCGCACGCGCAGCTCGAGCTTCTCGCCGCGGTCGCGCAGGTCGGCGACCACCTCGCCGTCCATGTGCAGCCGCACCAGCCGCGCCACCGCGCCCGGGTCCAGACCGGCGCCGCGGGCGGCGTCCACGTCCACCTCCAGCACCAGCTCGTCGCGGCCGGCGACGGCGTCGTCGACCACGTCGCGGGTGCCGCGAATGCGCCGCACGATCTCCATCACCGCGTCCGCGGCGGCGCGCAGTTCGGCCGGATCGTCCGCGCGCACCTTGACGCTGACCGGCTTGCCGGTCGGCGGGCCGCCGGACAGTTTGAGGAAGCTGATGGTGGCCCGGCCCGGCGTGCCTTCCACCTGTTCGCGCATGCCCTCGATGATCTCGTCCAGGCTGCGCATGTCGGGGTCGGCGGGGTTCAGCGCCACCACCACCTGCCCGTACTGGTCGCCGTACAGCGGCTCGACCTCGGTGAACTTGAGCCCGGCGATCGAGGTCACCGCGCGCGCCTCGCCCTCGCGCAGGTTGGCGCGCACCCGCGCTTCGACCTCGGAGGCCTGGCGCAGGGTGTCGTCGATCGACGCATCCGCCGGCATGTCGACGTTGACGTAGTACAGCCGGATCGGGTCGAAGGCGAAAAACTGCACCTTGACCGCGCCCAGCGCCACCGCCAGCCCGGACAGCACGAACAGCAGCGCCGCCAGCCCGAGGTAGCGGCCCGGGTAGCGCATCACGTGCACCAGCCAGCGGGTGTAGCGGGTGCGCACGCGGTGGGTCAGGCGTTCGCGCACGGCCTGGTTGCGCGAGCGGCTGATGGCGCGCGCGCCCATCGTGTCCATGTGCGCGGGCAGCATCCAGCAGGCCTCGACCAGGCTCACCAGCAGGCCCACGGTCACCACGAACGGGATGATGAACATGAACTTGCCGACGATGCCGGGCAGCAGCATCAGCGGCAGGAACGCGGCCATCGTGGTGCTCACCGCCGCCAGCACCGGCAGCCCGACCTCGCCCAGCGATTCGACCGCCGCGTCGATCGCCCGCATCCCGCGCTGCATCCGGTAGTACATCGCCTCGACCACCACCACCGCGTCGTCGACCAGCATGCCCAGCACGATCACGATGCCCAGCAGCACCGAGACGTTGAGGGTCGATCCGGTCGCGGCCAGCGCCCAGAAGGTGCCGGCGATCGAGAACACCACGCCCAGGCTCACCATCAGGGCGATCTTCGTGCCCAGGAACAGCCAGCACACGCCCATCACCAGCAGCAGGCCGATCAGCGCGTTGGACTGCATGATGCCCAGCGCCTCGCGGGTGGGCACGGTCTGGTCGTCGGCCAGTTCCAGGCGCAGGCCCTGTTCGGCCAGCACCGCGTTCTTGTCGGCGACGTAGGCGTCGATCCGGTCGACCAGCTCGAGGGTGTTGACCCGCGCGATCTTGGTGACCGACAGCATCACCGCCGGCTGGCCCTCGACCGCCGCGCGCGTGCGCGGGTCGTCGCGGCCGCGGCGCACGGTGGCCACCGCGTCCAGCGGCACCCGCGCGTCGCGTGCGCCCGGCACCCGCAGCGAGTACGCGGCCAGCCGCTCGGGATCCGGACTGGAGCCGGTCACCCGCACCAGCCATTCGCCGCCGCGGGTGTCGACCTTGCCGGCGAACACGTCGCGGAACCACATCCGCAGCCCGTCGGCCAATTGCGCCGCGTTGAGGTTGCGCGCGGCCAGCGCCTGCGGATCGAACTCGACCAGCAGCTCCGGGTCCTGGAAACCCATGGTCAGGATCTGGTCGACGCCGGGGATCTGGCGCAGGTCGTCGCGCACCACCCGCGCGGCCGCGCGCAGGGTCTCGTCGTCGGCCTGCCCGCGCAGCACCACCATCGCGGTCGGGAAGCCGTTCGAGGTGGTGATCTCCATGATGTTCGGGTCGGTGGCCTCGACCGGAAGCTCGATGTTGGCCTTGTTCTGGATCTCGCGGCGCAGGTCGTTGACCCGCTTGTCGAAGGTGCGCTCGTCGATCTCGCGGAAGCGCACCAGGATGTTGCTGGTGCCCTCGCGCGAGGAGCTGACCACGAACTTCACGTCCTGCACGTTGCGGATCGCGTCCTCGAGCGGGTCGGTGACCCGTTCCTCGATGTCCGCGGCCGAGGCGCCGGGCAGGCCGGTGCCGATGTTGACCCAGTTGAAGTTGATCTCCGGGTCCTGCTCGCGCGGCATCTGCAGGTAGGACAGCAGGCCCATCACGATCACCACCGCGAAGGTGATGTTCGCCAGCGGGTGGTTCTCGATCAGCGAGCGCAGCACGCGCAGCATGCGAAGCCCCCGCGGCTCAGTCGGCGCGCGGCGCGTCGGCGCCGGCGTCGCGGTCGGCAGCCGCCGGACCGGGCGGGCCGGCCGCAGGCTCCTCGCGCAGCCGCACCGGCTGCCCGTCCTGCAGGGCCTGGTGGCCTTCGATCACCAGCCGTGCGGTGCCGGGCAGGGTGGTCGCGGCGCCGCGGCCGGGCTGCGCGCCGGGCAGCGGCACGAAGCGTGCGCGCCCGTCCTCGACCACGAACGCGCCGTAGTCGTCGCCGCGCCGCACCAGCAGGTCCGAGGGGATCCGCCAGCCGCCGGCACTGGTCCAGCGCAGGGTGCCGCTGGTGCCGGGCGCCGGCGCCTGCCCGGCGAACGCCAGCCGCACCACCCGCGTGCGCGAGGTCGCGTCGACCGCATCGGCCACCCGCAGCAGCCGCAGCGTCCATTCGCGGCCCGCGGCCTCGAGCACCGCCTCGCCGGCGCGTTCGAGCTGGCTGGCCTGTTCCGGCTGCAGCCGCGCCTCGACCTCGGGCGCTGCCAGGTCGACGATACGCAGCAGCGGCGTGCCGGGCGCCACCGCCGCGCCGACCTGGGCCATGCGTTCGAGCACCACGCCGTCGAACGGCGCGCGGATCCGGGTCTTGGACAGCGTGCGCTCGGCCACCGCGCGCGCGGCCTCGCGCACCCGCGCCTCGGCCTGCGCGCCCTCGGTCTCGGCCTCGAGCGCGGCCAGCTCGTCGTCGGACACGTAGCGGTCGACGTTGAGCCGGCGCGCGCGCAGCAGCCGCGCCTGCGCCTGCTCGGCCCGGGCGCGCGCCGCGGCGGCCTGGGCCCGGGCCTGGGCCTGGGCCAGCCGGTAGTCGGCATCGTCGAGTTCGACCAGGACCCGGCCGGCCTCGACCCGGGCGCCGGTGTCCGCGCCGATCCGCGCCACCCGGGCGGCGACCTCGGCGGTCAGCGTGCTGTCGTTGCGCGCGACCACGTCGGCCGCGGCGCTGCCGCCCGCCCGCGCCGCGAAGTCCTGCAGCGCGCGCGCGACCACCAGCGGCCGCGGGTCCTGCGGCGCCTCGGGCGCATCCTCCTGCCCGCAACCGGCCAGCCACAGGCCGGCGAGGGCAAGCGCCGCGAATCTCCGCAGCGTGCCGGTTGGCGACGTCGCGCGCATCGGTCCTCGCGATGGCGGCCGCGGCCGCCGGGGATTACTGGTCTGGCGAGTTTACTAAATACCCGGGCCGGCGCCAGTGCCGCACGTCAGCGCGCCAGCGCCGGGGCCAGGGCGTCCGGGTCGCCGTCGTGGGCGGCGGCGGGCAGGCCCAGCAGGCGCATCAGCAGCGGGTAGACATCGACCGCCTCGATCGCCGGCAGCCGTGCGCCGGCGCGGAAGGCCGGTCCGCGGGCGAAGAACACCGCGTGCATCGACCGGTGCGCCGGGTCGTAGCCGTGCGAGCCGCGCATGCCGGTGCGCGGCTGCCGCGCCAGCCGCTCGCGCGCGACCGCGTCCCAGCCCTCGTCCATCTGGCACACGATCGGCGGCACCCGCGGATGCCGGCCGTAGCGCCAGCGCGCGGGCAGCTCGCCCTTGCGCCAGCACTCGTGGCGTGCGTGGCGGCCGAGCAGCGCGGCCTCGGCCGCGGCCTCGCGGCCGGGCCTGGGGATGAAGCCGAGCACCTGGCCGGCGCTCACCAGCTCCACGTCGGCCGGATCGGCCATCTCCTCGACCGGCACCGTATTGCCCGGCGCCACTTCCGCCAGGCCGTGGTCGGAGACCAGCACCAGGTTCACCGCATCGGCCAGCCCGCGCGCATCCAGGCCGTCCAGCAGCCGGCCGAGCGCCGCGTCGACCGCGCGCTGCGCCTCGTGCGCCTCGTCCGAATGCGGGCCGTGGTCGTGCGAGGCCTCGTCGACGTGCTCGAAGTAGAGGGTCATGAAGCGCGGCCGGGTCGCGGCCGGTTCGGAAATCCAGCCCAGGACGGTGTCCACCCGGGTTTCCATCGGCACGTCGCCGTCGTACGGACGCCAGCGCGTCGGCCGCACGCCGCCGACGTCGGCCTCGGTGCCGGGCCAGAAGAAGGCCGCGGTCGGCAGCCCGGCGCGCTCGGCCGCCACCCAGACCGGGGTGCCGCCCCACCAGCGGCCGTCGCTCACCGCCTCGCGGTTGGACAGCCAGAAGCCGCCGAGCGCGGGGTCGCGCATGCTGTTGTGGACGATGCCGTGGCGGTCCGGATGCAGCCCGGTGACGATGCTGTAGTGGTTCGGGAAGGTCAGGGTGGGGTAGACGGGCACCATGGCCTCGGCGCGCACGCCCTCGCGGGCGATCCTGGCCAGGTTCGGCATCCGCGCCGGGTCGTACTGCCCGGCGCCCAGGCCGTCGATCGAGACCAGCAGCACCGGCGCCGCCGGCGTGGGCGGGGACGGGTCCGCGGCACGGTCCGCGGACAGGAGGGCGCAGGCGGCCAGCGCCGGAAGCAGCAGGGCGGCGACGGCCGCGGCACGGAATCGATTCATGCGGGCGATCATAGCCGGCGCGTTCGACAGCCCGGCGACACCGCCGGATCCGCACGCGGCCGGCGGGGAACCGATCCGCGTCCGGCATGACGCACGAACATGATTGCCGGCTGAACGAGGAGCCCGGTCCTGTGCCGGCGCAGCCCGGGAGGCGTAGTGTTGAAGGGTGCCCATCCGGCCCGCGATCCACCATCCTTTCGGGAGGCGGCCATGAAATCCATGAACCTGACCATGTGCCTGCTGCTCGCGGCCTCGCTCGGTATGGCCAGTTCGGCGCTGCATGCGCAGGGCACCGACCCGGAGATACCTGTGCAGTCGAGGATGCACGACACCGGGGATGCCGAGACCGCGAAGGCGGACGAGGCGGATGCGGTGGAACTCGACTGCATCCGTCACACCGGTACCCGCATCAAGCCGCGCGACGGCGACCCCGAGGCCTGCATCGATCTCCCGGGCCGCAGCTATTCGCGCAGGGACCTGGAGCGTACCGGCCATCTGGATCTGGCCCGCGCATTGCGCCTGCTCGACCCCGCCATCCGCTGATCCGCCCGCAAACGCCCGCAAACGCCCGGCCCCTGCCGGGCGTTTCCGTTTCCGCGGCCCCGCGAACGCCGGATGGCCCGGCAACGGGCCGGACCGGCTGGGCTGCCGGCGCGCCGGAACCGGAGAACCTGCATGCCGCGCTGCACCGATCGATCGCGCCCGAGGCCCGGCCCGCAGACCCCGATGCGATAATCCCCGCACAACCTCCACGCCGCCGCGGCGTCGCACCATCCGCTGCGCCGCGACCCAAGGGGAAGCCCATGCCAGACCCGCGCCACGACCCCTCCCGCCGCATCCGCGCGCCCCGCGGCAGCACGCTGAACTGCCGGTCCTGGCTCACCGAGGCGCCTTTCCGGATGCTGCAGAACAACCTCGACTCCGAGGTTGCCGAGCGCCCCGAGGATCTGGTCGTCTACGGCGGCATCGGCCGCGCCGCCCGCGACTGGGCCAGCTTCGACGCGATCCTGGCTACCCTGAAGGACCTGGACGACGACGAGACCCTGCTGGTCCAGTCCGGCAAGCCGGTCGGCGTGTTCCCCACCCACCCCGATGCGCCGCGCGTGCTGATCGCCAATTCCAACCTGGTGCCGGCCTGGGCGACCTGGGAACACTTCCACGAGCTCGACCGCAAGGGCCTGATGATGTACGGGCAGATGACCGCCGGCTCGTGGATCTACATCGGCAGTCAGGGCATCGTCCAGGGCACCTACGAGACCTTCGTCGAGATGGGGCGCCAGCACTACGGCGGCGACCTCAGCGGCAAGTGGATCCTGACCGCCGGCCTGGGCGGCATGGGCGGCGCGCAGCCGCTGGCCGCGTCGCTGGCCGGCGCCTGCAGCCTCACCGTCGAATGCCAGCAGAGCCGCATCGACATGCGCCTGCGCACGAAGTACGTGGACGAGCAGGCCGCCGACCTGGACGACGCGCTGGCGCGGATCGGGAAGTACTGCGCGGCGGGCGAGGCGAAGTCCATCGCCCTGCTCGGCAACGCCGCCGAAGTGCTGCCCGAGCTGGTGCGCCGCGGCGTGCGCCCGGACGCGGTGACCGACCAGACCTCCGCGCACGACCCCGTGCACGGCTACCTGCCGCTCGGCTGGACGGTCGCGCAGTGGGAAGCCGAGCAGAAGGCGAACCCGGAGCGCGTGCGCGACGCGGCCAAGAGGTCGATGCGCGTGCACGTCGAGGCCATGCTCGCCTTCCAGCAGCAGGGCATCCCCACCTTCGACTACGGCAACAACATCCGCCAGATGGCCAAGGACGAAGGCTGTGCGAACGCCTTCGACTTCCCCGGCTTCGTGCCCGCCTACGTGCGCCCGCTGTTCTGCAGGGGCATCGGCCCGTTCCGCTGGGTCGCCCTGTCCGGCGAACCCGAGGACATCTACAAGACCGACGCCAAGGTCAAGGAACTGATCCCCGACGACCCGCACCTGCACCGCTGGCTGGACATGGCCCGCGAACGCATCGCCTTCCAGGGCCTGCCCGCGCGCATCTGCTGGGTCGGCCTGGGACAGCGCGACAAGCTGGGGCTGGCCTTCAACGAGATGGTCCGCAACGGCGAACTGAAGGCGCCGGTGGTGATCGGCCGCGACCACCTCGACAGCGGTAGCGTCGCATCACCCAACCGCGAGACCGAGGCGATGGCCGACGGCAGCGACGCGGTCAGCGACTGGCCGCTGCTCAACGCCATGCTCAACGTCGCCGGCGGCGCGACCTGGGTCAGCCTGCACCACGGCGGCGGGGTGGGGATGGGCTACTCGCAGCACAGCGGCGTGGCGATCGTGTGCGACGGCAGCGAGGCCGCGGACCGGCGCATCGCGCGGGTGCTGTGGAACGATCCGGGGACCGGGGTGATGCGCCATGCGGATGCGGGCTACGCCATCGCCAAGGGCTGCGCCAAGGAACAAGGGTTGAAGTTGCCGATGGGATAGCCGCTCTCCGGCCTGCGGAAGAGGCGTTGGGTGAAGGGCAGAAAGTAGAAACTGCCGATGACTTAGGCGGGTTCAGCTTCCTCGCGTGCCGATGGCATTGAGCCCCCTGCAGTTTCGTGCCATAATCGGCCCAGAATCTGGAGCCAGATATGGAAACGATCCTCGCCGGGGCCAGCGTCAGCATCACCGAGCTCAAGCGCAATCCCAGCGCCGTCATCGAGGCGGCCGACAACGAAGCCGTCGCGGTGCTGGTGCACAACCGTCCATCGGCCTATCTCGTTCCTGCGGACGCCTATCAGCGCCTGCTCGATCGCCTGGAAGACCTGGAGCTTGCGGAGCTGGTGCGCGCGCGCGCTGGTGAGCGCCGGATCAAGGTCGCGATCGATGAGCTATAGCCTGGCGTTCGTCGAGTCGGCGCTCAAGGAATGGCGAAAACTGGCGCCGCCGATCCGCGAACAATTCAAGCGCAAACTCGCCGAGCGCCTCAAACGACCCCGTGTTGCAGGCGCCCGGCTGCACAACCTGCCGGACTGCTACAAGATCAAGCTGCGTACGGTCGGTTACCGGCTTGTCTACCAGGTGGACGACAAGGTGGTCGTGGTCACGGTCGTCGCAGTCGGCAAGCGCGACGCCGCCGCGGTGTACCGGAACGCGGGCAAGCGCGTAAAGAGATCATGACGAAGGCAGGGGCCTAAGGGTCAGGTTCATTCATCTGCGCGCGGCTAGCGTGGCTGCCGGTCCAGTTTCAGGACATGCTGCCCTGGATATGCTGTGCCGCATTGACAAGCCTGACTGCACAGCCAACCGGCAACGCTTGCGGCTGAGATGGGGTAGCGCGTATATTTGCCTGCAGTAAAATTCAGCTGGAGCCCGCCATGTCCCTCGCCGCCACCCTGCGCCGCACCGGCGGTTCGATCACGCTGTCCATCCCCAAGGCGGTGGCCCAGGCGCTGGCCGTGGACGCCGGCTCGGTCGTGGAACTGGAGGTGCGGGGCCGCACTCTGTCGGTGACGCCCGCCCGCAAGACCCTGGCGGACCGGCTGGCGGCCAGCCCATCCTCGCCGGCCCGGTGGACGCGCGACGCCTCGCTGGAGGAGCTCCCGGTCGGGCGCGAACTGCTGTGAGCCGCATCCCGGCCCGGGGCGACATCCTCGCCCTGAGCCTCGACCCGACCAAGGGCCACGAGATCCGCGGCACCCGCCCGGTGCTGGTGCTCTCGGCCGATGCCTTCAACCGGGCCTCCGGCCTGTTGCTGGTGGCGCCCATCACCCAGGGCGGCACGGCCGCGCGCGAGACCGGCTTCAGCGTGACCCTGATGGGTGCCGGCACCAAGACACAGGGCGTGATCCTCTGCGACCAGACCCGAACCGTGGATGCGCGGGCGCGCACGTTCAAGCGCATCGAAAAAGCACCCGAATCGGTGGTCAACGAGGCGCTGGATGCGGTGCGCGCCATCCTGGAGTGAATCGGGAACACCGCCGGCAAGGCCGGGTACAGCTTGGCTGTCGACCGGCATGGCCGGAGTCGCATGCCGACCGGGATCGCGTGGTTCGGGCTTGGTAGCCCGCCCGGAGCTGACGGGCCGGCTGCATGACCACGGCGCGTGATCGGCGCCGACTATGGGGCTGCGCTCCCACCCGCAGACCTCCACGCCCCGCTCCCGGGCGGGCCGCATCCGGCTGCATCCGTCCCGCTGCGGGCTGCGTAGCCCCTGCGAAACCGCCGTCACCGTGCTTCCATTCCCCCTCCCTCCGGTGCGCGGACGGCGGCGGTTTCGCCCCTTCCCACGCGAGGAGACGACGATGAACGCCATGAATACGCACGCCGCCCGGTCGCGCGCGCCGCACAGGAAGGCCTGTGCCGCCGCGCTGCTGGCCGCCGCAGGGCTGCTGGCCCTGCCGGCCCTGGCCGGCCATCTCAACATCGTGCTGACCGCCGATCTGGACGGCCGCTCGGAGGTCGCAACGGGCGCTTCCGACCAGCGGATCGTGGGCGACCCGCGCGGCCGCGGCGAGGCCTACGTGTTCGGCATCGACGGCGACACCCGCACCCTGTGCTACGTGCTGCAGGTCGAGCGCATCGCCGAACTGGAGCAGGGCCCCGGCAACGGCCGCATGGCCCACATCCACCGCGGCCGCGCCGGCGAGAACGGGCCGGTGGTGGTGACCCTGGCTTGGCCGCAGGACGGGCAGGCGGCCGACTGCATCTCCGAGGACAGGATCCTCCCCAGCGGCGCGCCGGCCTTCGCCCGCGACCCGGCCACCGGCCAGCCGCTGGCGCCGGCGTCCGAGATCCTCATGGAGCCGGAGGAGTACTACGTGAACGTGCACAACCAGGCCTATCCGGCCGGTGCGGTGCGCGGGCAGCTGCGCGACAACCTCCAGCCGCGCCGCTGACGGCGACACCGGTTCCGGCGGCAGCCTTGCCGCCGGAGCCCGGCCGCGGCGGCCCCGGGCGCAGCCTTGACCTGCGGCTAATGCCGCGGCGGGCCTAATGGCGGCTCCTCCCGCCGGAACCGCCGCCATGATCGCCGAACTGCCTTCACCTCCCCACGTCGCCGCCTTCCGGGTGGAAGGCAGGCTCTCGGAGGACGGCTACGACCAGATGGTGGAGGCGATCGAGTCGCGGCTGTCGGCCAACGAGCGCATCGCCCTGTACTTCGACCTGCGCGACATGAGCGGCATGACCCCGGCCGCCTTCGGCAAGGACATCGCCTACTCGGTGCGCAAGCTCGGCCAGTGGCACCGCTTCGCGCGCGGCGCGGTGGTCACCGACAGCGACTGGCTGACCGGGCTGGTGCGCTTCGGCTCGGCCTTCGTGCCGCGGATGGATCTGCGCGTGTTCCCGGGCGAGGAGCACGAGGAAGCGCTGGCCTGGGCGTGCCGCCCGATCCCGGGCGGCGGCGAGCCGGCGGGCTGAGCCTGACGCGGGGGACACCATTCGTTACACGGAGATTACGCATCCCGTCCTGCAGGGACGGACTCAGGGAACGCGCATGGGCACGACACCGGACCAACGCGACCTGCTACCCTCCGGCCATCCGCATCATCCGGATTCCGGGGAGCGCGAACGCGCGAAACAGGACGCACTGGTCGACCTCGAGAGCGAGCAGAGCTTCCCTGCCAGCGACCCGCCGAGCTGGACCCTGGGCCTGCATCGGGGCGACTGATGCCGCGTTACGCAGGCATCCGAGGTGGGGAGGGATGTCTTCGAATGGCCGGCCGGGGCGGCCAGGGGCGACGCCGCCCCTGCTGAAAGTCACATGGCCGGCCGGTCGCAGGCCGGCTAGTCTGGCCGGACCCCGCGTACGCCCGCCACGGGCCGGTGCCGGCAGGTCCGGCGCGCGGTCCTCCTGACCCAGACGATGGTGCCGCGCATGAAACTCCGTGTAATCGCCGCCCTGGCCCTGATCGCCGGGCTGCTCGCCGCCGGGCCCGCTGCCGCCTCGCCGGCGGCCTTGCGGCCGTTCGCACCGATGGACGTGTTCGCCCTGCAATGGGCCGACAATCCGGTGCTGTCGCCGGACGGCCGCCAGCTGGTCTACGAGCGTCGGTTCTTCGACCCGATGAAGGACACCCGGCGCGCGAACCTGTGGCTGCTCGACAGCGCCAGCGGCGACGCCCGGCCGCTGACCACCGGCAGCAGCAACGACGGCCAGGCCGCATGGTCGCCGGATGCCAGGCGCATCGCCTATGTCTCCGGCGACGGGGACCAGCGGCAGATCTTCATGCGCTGGCTCGACGGCGGCGCAATCGCGCGCGTCACCCAGCTGCAGCACCCGCCCTCGAACCTGGCGTGGTCGCCCGACGGCCGGCTGCTCGCCTATACCGCCTTCGTGCCCAGCGAGGGCAAGCCGCTGGCGACCATGCCCAAGGCCCCGGAGGGCGCCGAGTGGGCGAAGCCGGTAAAGGTGATCGAGCACGCCAACTACCGCAGCGACGGCGCCGGCTACCTGGATGCCGGATTCACCCATGTCTTCGTGGTGTCGGCCGACGGCGGCGCTCCGCGTCAGCTCACCCGCGGCGAGTTCAACGTCATCGGCACGCCGGCCTGGTCGCGCGACGGTAGGAGCCTGTTCGTCTCGGCCAACCGCGATGCCCGCATCGAGCGCGAGCCGCTGGAATCGGAGCTCTACCGGGTGGCGCTGGACGACGGCGCCATGATCCGCCTGACCACCCGCAAGGGTCCTGACCACAGCCCGAAGCTCTCGCCCGACGGTCGCCGTCTGGCCTGGCTGGGCTTCGACGACGAGGGCATGAGCTACGCCAACACCCGGCTGCACGTGATGGACCTCGACAGCGGTGCGGAGCGGGTGCTGACGGCCGATCTGGACGCATCGGTGAACGCCGCCGGCTGGCTCGACAACGCGAGCCTGGCGATCGCCTACGATTGGCGTGGCGGCACCCACGTGGCACGGGTGCCCGCAGGCGGGGGGCGCATCGCCGTCCTGGCCGAGGACATGGGCGGCACCGCCATCGGCCGCCCCTATACCGGCAGCGCGATGTCCGCCGCCGCCGGACGCGTCGCCTACACCCAGGGGGGCACGCAGCGCCCGGCGGACGTGGCCGTGGTCGCCGCCAACGGCCGCGTGAGCCGGCTCACCGACCTCTCGGCGGGACTGCTCGACCAGCGCGAGCTGGGCCGCGTCGAGGAAATCACTTACCCGTCGAGCTTCGACGGCCGCCAGATCCAGGGATGGATCGTCTACCCGCCGGGTTTCGATCCGACGAGGCGCTATCCGCTTCTGCTGGAGATCCACGGCGGCCCGTTCGCCGCCTACGGTCCGCACTTCGCCGCGGAGATCCAGCTGTACGCCGCGCAGGGCTACGTGGTGCTGTACACCAACCCGCGCGGCAGCACGAGCTATGGCGCGCAGTTCGCCAACCTGATCCACCACAACTATCCCAGCCAGGACTACGACGACCTGGTCAGCGGCGTGGACGCGGTGATCGCGCGCGGCTTCATCGACACCGAAAACCTGTTCGTCACCGGCGGCAGCGGGGGCGGCGTGCTGACCGCCTGGATCATCGGCACCACCGACCGCTTCCGCGCCGCGGTGGTGGCCAAACCGGTGATCAACTGGTTCAGCCACGCCCTGACCGCCGACGGCTACGACTTCTACTGGCAGTACTGGCACCCGGGCCTGCCCTGGGAGCACCACGAACACTACTTCCGCCACTCGCCGATCAGCCGCGTGGGCAACGTGCGCACGCCGACGATGGTGATCACCGGCGAGGACGACCTGCGTACCCCCATGGCCGAGTCCGAGCAGTACTACAACGCACTGCGGCTGCAGGGCGTGCCCAGCGCCCTGGCGCGCATCCCCGGCGCCGCGCATGCGATCGACCGGCGGCCGTCGAACCTGATCGCGCAGGTGCTGCATACCGTGGCATGGTTCGAGCGGTACCGCGTCAAACCGCAGGAGGCGGAATGACGCAGCCGTACCGCAGCCACTGCGCCAAATCCAGGCCGGGAAACGCCGGAACGGCCGCTCGGCCCCGGAACGGATAGAAAGTGGCGGACGGGGCGGTTGGCCCGGATTGACTAGGATGTCGTGACCGATTCAGACAACGGGAGTTCTCCATGCGCATGCCGCGGATGTCGGTGGCCGTCTATCTGGTCCCTGCGGTGCTCGCGCTGCTGCTGGCGTTGCCCGCGTTCGCCGCCGACTACGTGCCGCCGCGCCACGAATGGCAGCGCCGGGCGCCGGCGGAGATGGGCTTCGACGCCGAGGCGCTGGCAGCGGCGGTGGCCTACGCCCGGGACAAGGCGGTGGTCGAGCCGGCCGACCTGCGGCAGGCGCTGCACGAATCCTTCGGCAGCCGCGAGCCGGACTACCGGATCCTCGGGCCGGTGGAGCCGCGCGGGCAGGCGAGCGGCGTGATCGTGCGCGGCGGCTACATCGTCGCCGAGTGGGGCGACCTGGCGCGGCCGGACATGACCTTCAGCGTGGCCAAGAGCTACCTGGCCACGGTGGCGGGGCTGGCGGTGGACGACGGCGCCATCGCCTCGGTCGACGACCCGGTAGCGCGCTACCTGCCGGGGCCGTGGTTCGAGGGGCCGCACAACGGCGCGATCACCTGGGCGCACCTGCTCCACCAGACCTCCGACTGGAGCGGCACGCTGTGGGAGGTCGCGGACTGGGCCGACCGGCCCGAGGGCGACGACCCGGCACGGCGGCCGCTGCGCGCGCCGGGCAGCCACTACAAGTACAACGACGTGCGGGTGAACCTGCTCGCCTTCGCGCTGCTCGAGGTCCTGCGCGAGCCGCTGCCGCAGGTGCTGCGGCGCAGGGTCATGGATCCGATCGGCGCCTCGGCGACCTGGCGCTGGCACGGCTACGAAAATTCCTGGGTGGAGGTCGACGGCCTGCGCATGCAGTCGGTCTCCGGCGGCGGGCATTTCGGCGGCGGCATGTTCATCGGCACCCTCGACCACGCCCGCTTCGGCCTGCTGATGCTGCGCGACGGCGTCTGGGGCGATCGGCGGCTGCTGTCGTCGCAGTGGATCGCGCAGGCCACGCGGCCGTCGCAGGTCAAGCCGGACTACGGCTACCTGTGGTGGCTCAACACCGGCCGCCAGGCGATCCCGGCGGCGCCCGAGTCCGCCTTCTGGGCCGCCGGCTTCGGCGGCAACTACATCTATGTCGACCGCGAGCACGACCTAGTGGTGGTCCTGCGCTGGACCCCGGACCTGGAGGGCGTGGTGACCAGGACCCTGGCGGCGCTGCGCCCGGGCGCCTAGGCAAGCCGGGGCAGTCTCGATGAACCGCGCGCTGTCCAGCGCGGCGCCTTGTCGTTCCGAGTGCAACGCCCTGTCGTTCCGAACGCATCGCCCTGTCATTCCGAACGCAGTGAGGAATCTGCTTTCAAGGCAGACCCTTCGCTCCGCCCACGACGACGGCCTCCCTGGCGAGGTGCCGCCGGCGTAGCCCCGAGCACCCCCGCCTGTTGCAGGAACGCGGCGAGCGTGTCGAAGAAGGCAGGATCGAAGTACGGGCAGTCGTTGTGCCCGCAATCGAGCGTTTCCAGCCGGGCGTGCGGCGCCGCCCGGACCAGCGCCCGCGAATGGGCGAACGGGATGATCCCGTCGTGGCGGCCGTGGAACAGCAGGACCGGCCCGCGGTAGTCGCGTAGCCGGGCGGCATTGTCCCAGCGGTCGCGGATCAGGAAGGCGGGCGCGCCCATGCGGTGGGCGAAGCCGTCGAGCGCAGCGAATGGCGACAGCAGCACCAGGGCCGCGATCGGGCGTTTCCCGGCGAGCGCGGCCGCCGGCCCGGCGCCGATCGAGCGGCCCATGGCCACGATCCGCGCAGCATCCACGTCCGCCCGCCGCGCGAGCCAGTCGAACCCCACGCGCGCCGCCTCGTCGAGGCTGTCGCGGCCGGGCCTGCCGTCGTTGCCGGCGTAGCCGGGATACTCGACGACCAGCACGTGCAGGCCCAGCTCGGCCAACGGCCGCAGCAGCGCGAGATTGTGCGCGGCCAGTTCCGCATTGCCGTGCAGGTAGACCACGGCCGGCGCGTGGCCGGCCGTGGCGGCGGGCAGGAAGTAGCCGCGCACCCGGCCGAACGAAGCCGGCATCGCGATGACTTCCGCCTCGCCGCCCGGTGGCTCGGGAACCGGGCCGAACTCGATGCCGGCGCCGGGGAACATCATGCTGCGCTGCCCGGCGTACAGCAGCGCAAGCCAGGCCGCGTACGCGGCCAGCAGGGCGACGGCGGTCAGGAGGAGGTTGCGCATGCGCCCAGCCTACAGCCGGCCGGCCGCCGCCCGGGCGCTTCGGTCGAGAGGGCTGTCCGGCTCCGGGACCGGCCTGCGTTGGCCCCCTCGAGCCGCCTTGCGACGACCCGGTCGCG
>JBKHXI010000067.1:0-22755 GCA_046566095.1 Gammaproteobacteria bacterium
GCCCGGCGCCGCGGGCGAGCGCGGCGTCGGCCTGCGGCCAGCGTTCGCGCAGCAGCGGCAGCACCCGGTGGCGCAGGAAGTTGCGGTCCAGGTCCGGATCCTCGTTGGCAGGATCCTCGATCCATTCCAGTGCGTGCGCGCGCGCATGGGCCAGCAGGCGCGCGCGCGGCTGATCCAGCAGCGGCCGCCACAGCCAGCCGCCGGCGAACGGCCGCCACGGCCGCATCGCCGCCAGGCCGTCGACGCCGGAGCCGCGCAGGGCGCGCAGCAGGAAGGTCTCGGCCTGGTCCTGGCGATGGTGGGCGAGCGCGAGGATGGCGCCGGCGGGCAGGGCCCCGGCGAAGGCGGCGTGGCGTGCGGCGCGCGCCGCGGCCTCGGGGCCGGTCCCGGCAGCGCGGTCGACCCGCACCCGGATCACTTCCAGCGGCACGCCGAGGCGCCGGCACATGCTGCCGCAATGCTGCGCCCACGCCTCGGCGTCCGGATGCAGGCCGTGCTGCACGTGGACCGCGCCCAGCCCGCGCGCGCCGATCCCGGGCGACGTCGCCAGCAGGTGCAGGAGCACGGTCGAATCCAGTCCGCCGCTGAAGCCGACCCGCACCGGGGCGTCGGCACCGGCCGGTGCGGGCGGCGGCGGGAGGGCGATGGCGGGCGTGCCGGACACCGGGCGATGGTGCCACGCGCGCGGCGCCGATGCGGCGGCGCGACCGGCCCCGCGCCGCCCGCGCGCGCGGGCTCAGGCGCTCTCGTAGGCGCCGTAGCCGCGCAGCCGCGCGTAGCGCCGTTCCAGCAGTTCGTCCAGCGGCAGGGCCTGCAGCGTGTCGAGTTCGTTGAGCAGCACCGCCTTGAGCCGGGTCGCGGTCTGCACCGGGTTGCGGTGGGCGCCGCCGATCGGTTCGCGCACCACCTTGTCGACCAGCCCGAGCTCCTTGAGCCGCCTGGCGGTCAGGCCGAGCTGCTCGGCGGCGTCCTTGGCCTTGTCGGCCGACTTCCACAGGATCGAGGCGCAGCCTTCCGGCGAGATCACCGAGTAGGTGCTGTATTCGAGCATGATCGTGCGGTCGCCGACGCCGATCGCCAGCGCGCCGCCCGAGCCGCCCTCGCCGATCACGGTGCACACGATCGGCACCCGCAGCTCGGCCATCTCCAGCAGGTTGCGGGCGATCGCCTCGGACTGGCCGCGCTCCTCGGCGCCGACGCCGGGGTAGGCGCCGGGCGTGTCGATGAAGGTCAGCACCGGCAGGCCGAAGCGCTCGGCCAGCTTCATCAGCCGCAGCGCCTTGCGATAGCCCTCCGGCCGCGGCATGCCGAAGTTGCGGCGCACCTTGGACTTGGTGTCGCGGCCCTTCTGGTGGCCGACCAGCACCACGCTGCGGCCGTCGATGCGCGCCAGGCCGCCGACGATGGCCGGGTCGTCGGCGTATGCGCGGTCGCCGGCCAGCTCCTGGAACTCCTCGCACATCACCCGGATGTAGTCGTTGGTGTACGGCCGCGCCGGGTGCCGCGCCAGCTGCGAGACCTGCCAGGGCGAGAGGTCGCGGAAGATGTGCGCGGTGCGCTGGCGCAGCTTGTTCTGCAGGGCGTGGATTTCGGCGTCGATGTTGACCGCCGGGCCGCGGCTGGCGTGGCGCAGTTCCTGGATCTTGGCCTCCAGGTCGGCGATGGGCTGCTCGAAGTCGAGGTAGTTCGGGTTCATGCGGGGCCGGAGGCCGTGGGTGCCGGTCGATGCGACAGTCTAGCCCAGCGCCCGCCGCCGCACCGGCCCGGCGGCCGGGCGCTCAGTGCAGCCAGGGGCGGGCGAGGGCGAGCCGGACCGTGCGCACGCCCGGCAGGCTGCGCAGCAGGCCGGGCAGGTCGGCATCGACCCGCACGCCCTGGCCGCCGTTGATCTGCAGCTGGCCGACCGCGGTCTCGGTGATCGCCTCCAGCAGCAGCGGGGTGGCGCCGGCATGGCGTTCGAGCACGTCGCGGAAGCGTTCCAGCGACCCCGGCTCGCGCAGGTCCAGCCGTACCGACAGCCGCTCGGCATGCTGCGCGCACAGCTGCGCGTAGTCCCAGCAGCGGCGCGCGCGCAGCGCGAAGCCGCCGGAGAACTCGTCCTCGCGCAGGCCGCCCTCGACCAGCAGCACGCGGTCGCGGGTGAGCAGCGGCGCGTACTCGGTCCAGGCCTCGCCGAAGAACGCGCATTCGATGCGTCCGCGCCCGTCCTCGAGCTGGACGAAGGCCTGGCTCTCGCCGCGGCGGCGGATCGCGCCGACCTGGCCGGCCACCACCACTGCGAGCTCGGGGCGCCAGCCGCGGCGTTCGTCCTCCGGACGCGCCGCCCACAGCCGGTCGAGCTCGCCCAGGTCGTGGCCGACCAGGGCGCGCAGTTCCTCGCGGCAGGGGTCGATCGGGTGGCCGCTGAGGTAGTGGCCGAGGGTGTCGCGCTCGCCCTGCAGCTTCTGCGCGAGGGGCCAGTCCGCGGCCTCGGGCAGGCGGATCGCCAGCACCGGTGCCCGGGCGTCGCCGCCGAACAGCGAGACCTGCCCGGCCTCGCGCTCGCGCGCCTGCTGTTCGGTCGCGCGCAGCACCTCGGGCAGCTGCAGCAGCAGGGTGGGGCGGTTGCCACCGAGCGCGTCGAGCGCGCCTGCCAGCACCAGCGCCTCCAGCGCGCGCTTGTTGAGCCGCGACGGATCCACCCGCTGGCAGAAGTCGAGCAGGCCGGAAAACGGGCCGCCGGCCCCGCGCGCGGCCACGATCGCCTCGCACAGGCCGCGGCCAACGCCCTTGACCGCGCCCAGCCCGTAGCGGATCGCGCCGTCGTCGCCGGCCTCGAACAGATAGGCCGAGGCGTTGACGTCCGGCGGCAGGATCGACAGGCCCTGGGCGCGCGCCTCCTCCAGGAACGCGGCCACCTTGTCGGTGTTGTCCATGTCGCTGGACAGCACCGCCGCCATGAACTCGGCCGGATGGTGCACCTTCAGCCATGCGGTCTGGTAGGCGACCAGCGCGTAGGCGGCCGAGTGCGACTTGTTGAAGCCGTACTCGGCGAACTTCTCCATCAGGTCGAAGATCGGGCTGGCCACGCGCGCCGGGATGCCGTTGGCCTCGCAGCCGGCCTCGAACTTGGCGCGCTCCTTGGCCATCTCCGCCGGCTTCTTCTTGCCCATCGCGCGGCGCAGCAGGTCGGCGCCGCCGAGCGTGTAGCCGGCCAGGACCTGGGCGATCTGCATCACCTGCTCCTGGTAGACGATCACCCCGTAGGTGGGCGCGAGCACCGGCTCGAGCAGCGGGTGCGGGTAGCTGACCGCGGTGTGGCCGTGCTTGCGGTCGACCCACTCGCGGTCCATGCCCGAGCCCAGCGGCCCGGGCCGGAACAGCGCCGCCAGCGCGATGATGTCCTCGAAGGTGTCCGGGCGCGCGCGCTTGAGCAGCTCGCGCATGCCGCGCGATTCGAACTGGAACACCGCCACCGTGTCGCCGCGCGCGAACAGCTCGTAGGTGGCCTTGTCGTCGAGCGGGATGGTGGTGATGTCCAGGAGAGGCCGGGAATCGGGAATGGGGAATGGGGAATCGGAAGAAGCGGCGGCAGCGCCGTCCCGATTCCCCATTCCCGATTCCCGATTCTTGTTGATGGCCTTCACCGCCCAGTCGATGATGGTGAGCGTGCGCAGGCCGAGGAAGTCGAACTTGACCAGGCCGACCGCCTCGACGTCGTCCTTGTCGAACTGGGTGACCGGGTTGCGGCCGCGCCCGCCCTCGTCGTGTTCGGCGAACAGCGGGCAGAAGTCCGACAGCGGCGTGGGCGCGATCACCACGCCGCCGGCGTGCTTGCCGGCGTTGCGGGTCAGGTCCTCGAGCTGCAGCGCCAGGTCGATCAGGTCGCGCACGTCGTCCTCGGCCTGGTAGCGCGCGATCAGCTCGTCCGAGCGCCAGTTCTCGTCGCGCCGCGAGCGCTCGGTCCTGCCGAGCGCGTCCGACAGCGAGACGCCCAGGGTCAGCGGCACCAGCTTGGCGACGCCGTCGACGAAGCCGTACGGAAAGCCGAGCACCCGCCCCACGTCGCGCACCACCGCCTTGGCCGCCATCGTGCCGTAGGTGATGATCTGGCTGACCCGGTCGCGGCCGTACTTGCCGGCGACGTAGTCGATCACCTCGTCGCGCCGGTCCATGCAGAAGTCGATGTCGAAGTCCGGCATCGACACCCGCTCGGGATTGAGGAAGCGCTCGAACAGCAGGTCGTAGGGCAGGGGATCCAGGTCGGTGATGCCCAGCGCCCAGGCCACCAGCGAGCCGGCGCCGGAGCCGCGCCCCGGCCCGACCGGGATGCCCTGGTCCTTGGCCCGGTTGATGAAGTCGGCCACGATCAGGAAATAGCCCGGGAAGCCCATCCCGATGATCACGTCGAGTTCGGATTCCAGCCGCGCCTGGTAGCTGGCGCGGTCGTGGCCCGGCGCCAGCGGGTGCCTGGCGAGCCGCCGCGCCAGCCCCTCGCGCGCGCTGCTGCGCAGCCAGGATTCGATGGTGTGCTCGGCCGGCACCGGGAACGCCGGCAGGTGGTAGGTGCCCAGCGACAGCTCCAGGTTGCAGCGTGTGGCCAGGGCGACCGCGTTGTCGATCGCGTCGGGCACGTCGGCGAACAGCCCGGCCATTTCCCCGGACGACTTGAGCGACTGTTCGCGGCTGTACTCGCGCGGCCGGCGCGGATCGTCCAGCACCCGGCCGGTGGCGATGCAGACCCGCGCCTCGTGCGCCTCGAAACCGTCCGGGGACAGGAAGCGCGCGTCGTTGCTGGCGACCACCGGCAGGCCGCGCTGGCCGGCGGCGTGCAGCGCGAAGCGGTTGTATTCCTCCTCGCCCTCGCGCGCGGTGCGGGTCAGCTCCAGGTGCAGGCGCTCGTCCAGGTGCCGTTGCCAGTCGGCCAGCCAGTGGCCGGCCAGATCGTGGCGGCCTGCGGCCGCCAGCCGGCCGGCCTCGCTGTGGCGGCCGGCCAGCGCGAACAGCCCGGCGTTGCAGTCGCGCAGCCAGTCCGGGCGCAGCACCACGCCGTCGTTGCGGTGGCCTTCCAGCCAGGCCCGGGTGAGCAGCCGCGACAGGCTGAGGTAGCCCTCGCGGTCGCGGCACAGCAGGGTCAGCCGCCACGGGGCCTCGTCGCCCTCGGCCAGCAGCACGTCGGCGCCGGCCACCGGCTTGACCCCGGCGGCTTCGGCGGCCTTGTAGAACTTCACCAGCGCGAACAGGTTGTTCTGGTCGGTGACCGCAACCGCCGGCTGCGACAGCGCCACGCAGCGATCGACCAGTTCGCGGATGCGGATGGTCGAGTCGACCAGCGAGTATTCGCTGTGCAGGTGCAGGTGGACGAAGCGGGCTGGCATCCGCGGTCAGGCGCTCGCCGGCGCGGGCGGCCGGCCAGCCTGCAGGGTAGGCGGCGTGCCCGGCAGCGGCAAGGCTTGACACCGGCGCGGACGCCGCCGGGCGACGGCCGCGCCGGCGGGCTCAGCCGACCCGGAACGGACGCCGCGGCTGGCCGGCCTCGACGTCGGCGTAGTGGCGCTCGCGGACCGCGGCGCGCTGGCGCCACAGCGCCAGCTCGTCGAGCCGGTCGCGGATCCAGGCCGCGCGCCGCCGGTCGGCGCCGCCGTCGCGCCGGGCCTGGCCGCGCCAGGCGCAGAAATCGCGGTACTCCTCGGCCTCGTCGCAGATCGCCGGCCAGGCCAGTTCCAGCAGCAGCACGTCGTCGAGCAGGCCGAGCAGCGGCACCCGGTCGGGGATCAGGTCCTCGCCCTGGTCTAGGTAGGCGATCAGCCTGCGCACCCGCGCGCGGTCGGCGGCGCGCGCGTCCCAGTCGGGGTCGGCGAGCATCCGGCGCAGTTCCTCGATGCGGTTGAGCCGTTCGGCCAGGACTGTGCGCGCCTCGGCCTCGGGCAGGTGCAGCAGCCACTGCGCCAGCGCGGCCAGGTCCTCGGCGGTGACTCGGCGTGCGTCCGGGTGGACCTCATGCAGCAGCGCGTCGAAGGCCGCGACCCGGGCGGGTTCGAACGACGGGCAGGCCGCCGCCGACGAGGCGGCGCCGGCCGGACGCGCCGCGTCGGGATGCGGCAGCGGCGTGTCGGTCGGGGTGGGGGGCAGGTTGCGCATGGCGCACCTCCATCGCATGCAGCGGAGGGGCCGCGCGTGGCCGGCGGCGGGCGCGACCGGACTCCAGGGTACTGTTGCGAGCATGCGCCTTCGCGCCGGATTTGTCGTTAGCGCGGAGTGAGGATGCCGCGCCCGCGCCGCCGACGCCGGGCCCGGGGCCGTACACGGCCACGGGCGACGGGCGGCGCCGCATGTCCGCAGCGCTCAGTGGATGCTGAACAGCGCCGCCGGCCGGGGCAGGTAGCTCGACTCGCGGATGCCGCGGCGATGCCCGGCCAGCGCGGCTTCGGCCATCCGCGCCTGGATCCAGTCCTGGCGGTCGAAGCGGAACTCGAGGGCGGGCAGCCCGCGCAGCGCGGCCTCGATCCGGCGCACGCGGTTGAAGTCGAGGTAGTCGGCCACCTCGTCCTCCAGCCGCGACCATGCGGCCTTGACCACGATGGCGTCGTCGAGCCGGCCGATCCGCGGCAGGCTGTCGGGGATCAGGTCGTCCTGGCCGCGCAGGTAGCCGACCACCAGGGCGGCGACCTCGCCGGCATCGTTGGCGGCGGTCCAGCCGGGGTCGCCGACCATCCAGGCCAGGGCGGTGCCGCGGCGCAGCTGCTGGCGGATGCAGCGCGGCATGGCGGGGCCGGCGCCGGCCTCGCCGCCGTCGAGCAGCTGGCGGGCGGCGGTGGCGATGCGGTCGCTGTCGAGCGGGGCGTTGCCGCCGCCGACGCGTTCGAGCAGGGTGTTGAAGCGGTCGAGCCCGCGCGCATCCAGGTCGATGCGGGCGATCCGGTGGCGGCGGCTGCTGCCCGGCGGGCGGGGCTGCTCGAGGACCGACGGCAGCGGGTCGATGGCGTTCAGGGCGAGGGCGTTGCTGGCGTACATGGTGGTCTCCGGGTGTCTGGGGCGCCGACGTCCGGCGCACGGCCAGATTGCGGCGGCGGCCGCGTTGGGTCATGAGCAGCGCCCGATTCTTCCCTTCCCCCCTGCACAGGCTTCGATGACGGTCATGAGGGATTCCTGATGGAACCCGGAGGCCAACCGCACCCCGTGCCGCTGCACCTGCGCTGCGGCGCGATCGAGGTCGACGAGGCCGCGCACCTGCTGCGGGTGGAGGGCGAGGAGCGGCCGCTGGAGCCCAAGGCCTTCGCGGTGCTGCTGGCGCTGCTGCGGCAGCCGGGGCAGCTGGTGGGCCACGACGAGCTGCTGGATGCGGTCTGGGGGCATCGCCACGTCACGCCGGGGGTGGTGACCCGGGCGATCTCGCAGTTGCGGGCGGCGCTCGACGACGACCCGCACCATCCGCGCTACATACAGACCCGCCACGCCCTGGGCTATCGCTTCATCGGGGAGCTGGAGCCGGTGCCGGCGGCGGATTCGGCCGCGACGGCGCCGCAGGGGCCGGTTCCGGTATCCGGTGCGGCGGACGCCTTCCCGTCCCCGCCCCCGGCGGCCGCGGCAGACCGGGCCGGCACGGTCCTGGCGGCGGCTGCGCCGGCGATGGCCACGCGTCCGGGTAGCGACACGCCCGCGGCCGTGGACGCGGGACGCGGGCGCCGTTCCGAGGACCGCCGCAGCGACGAGCGTCGCGCCGCCCTGGACGGGCGCGCGGCCAGCGCCCCGCGCACGCGCCTGCCTGACGCCGTGTGGCTGGCCGCCGTCGTGCTGGCGGCCGCGCTGCTGGCACTGTGGGCGGCGACCCGCCCGGACGCGCCGGCGCCCCGCGCGCGCGCCGCATCGATCGTGGTCCTGCCCTTCGCCAGCCTGAGCGACGATCCGCAGGACCGCTATTTCGCGGAAGGGCTGGCGATCGAGATGCACGATGCGCTGGCCGGCATCCCCGGCCTGCAGGTCGCCGCGCAACCGGCCGCCGGCCAGGATCCGGCCGCCAGCCGCGACCCGCGGGAGCTGGGCCGGCGCTTCGGCGTGGCCACGGTGCTGGACGCCAGCGTCCGCCGCGAGGGCCGCAGGGTGCTGGTCAACGCCCGACTGGTCGATACCGCCAGCGGCTTCACGCTCTGGCACGAACGCTACGACCGCGAGGCGGCGGACGTGTTCGCCCTGCAGGGCGCGATCGCCGCCGAGGTGGTGGCGGCGCTGCCGCTGTCGCGCCCGGTCGACGGCGCGCGCCTGGCCATGCGCTTGGCGCCGACCCGCAGCCACGCCGCCTACGACCTGTACCTGAAGGGCCAGGCCCTGCTGCTGGCGTCCGCCGGCCACGGCCGCATGGACGAGGCGATCGGCTATTTCCGCCAGGCGCTGGCGACCGATCCGCGCTTCGCGCGGGCCCAGGCCGGGATCTGCCGGGCCGAGATCCGCCGGTTCGAGGCGGCCCGCGACGCGGACGCGTTCGCCCGCGCGCAGGCGGCATGCGCCCGCGCGGCAGGGATGGACCCGGGCCTGCGCGAGGTGGATCTGGCCCTGGGCGACCTGGCGCGGGTGCGCGGCGAACTGGACCAGGCCGAAGCCCGCTACCAGCGCGCGCTCGACGACATGTCGCTGCGGCCTTCGGCCTACTTGGGCATGGCCCGCGTGCAGCGCGCGCGCGGGCAGCCGGCGCTGGCCCTGGACTATTTCGAACGCGCGCGCCAGCTGCGTCCCGGCGATGCGGTGATCCACCGCGAGCTGGGCTACCACCACTACCTGGCCGGCGACCTGGAGGCGGCGGTGGAGGCCTACCGGGTCGCCAGCACGCTCGACCCGGACGACCCCGGCCTGTGGGCCAGCCTCGGCGGGCTGCGCCTGGCCGGCGGCGATGCCGCCGGCGCCGAGCAGGCCTTCGCCCGCTCGCTGGAGATCGAGCCCTCGTACGCCGCGCTCAGCAACCTGGGCACGCTGCGCTACGAGCAGGGCCGCTACCCCGAGGCGGCCGCGCTGTTCCGCCGGGCGGCGGCGCTGGACCCCGAGGATTTCCGGGTGCTGGGCAACCTCGGCGACGCGCTGGCGGCGGTGCCGGCCACCGCCGCGGAGGCCGCGGACGCCTACCGGCGCGCCGCGGAGATGGCCGGGCGCTATCTGGCGATCGGCGCCGACGACGCCGAGGCGCTGGCCTGGCTGGCCTGGTACCGCGCCAACCTCGGCGAGGCGGCGGCGGCGCGGGAGCTGGCGGCGCGGGCCGAGTCGCTGCAGCCCGAGCGCGGCGAGGTGGCGTTCGTGGTCGCGCAGACCCTGGCCCTGCTCGGCGATGCGGAGGCCGCGCGCGCGCGGCTCGACCGGGCCCGGCGCCTGGACGTGCCGGAAAGCCGGATCCGCGCCTCGCCGTTGCTGCGGCGGCTGCCGGCGGCCGCCCCCGGGCGCGGATGACGTGCGCCTGTTGAGGGCCGTCGGCGTGCGGCCGGACGAGGAGGCGAAGATGAGCGAGGTAACGGTGAGGATCCGCCGCGATCCGGGCGCCCCGGCACCCACCGCCGATCCGGACCAGTGCCGGGTCCGCGACGGCGACCTGGTGGTGTTCGTCGGCGAGGCCGCCTTCGAGATCGCCTTCGAGGACGCGAGCCCCGGGCCGCCGGGCGCTCCGCTGCGGCTGCCGTCCCAGGCCGGGCAGGGCATGCAGCAGGCGCGGCTGCCGATCCGCAACCGCAAGGGCACCTATCGCTATGCGATCCGGATGGACGGCGCCGAGGCCGATCCTGCGATCATCATCCACTGAACCATCCGCAAGCCGCGGCCGCCGGGCGCTCAGGCCGGGGCGGGGACCGGCCCCGGCCCGGGCATGGGCAGCAGATCGAGCTGCGGCGCCATCGCCGCGCGCACCGGCGCGAAGCTGCGGCGGTGCGCCGGGCAGGGCCCGAGCCGGGCCAGCGCCCGCAGGTGGGCGGGGGTGGCATAGCCCTTGTGCTCGGCGAAGCCGTAACCGGGCCAGCGTGCGTGCAGTGCGCACATGTGCCGGTCGCGCGCGACCTTGGCCAGGATCGAGGCGGCCATGATCGAGCGGTCGCGGGCGTCGCCGCCGACCAGGGCCTCGGCCGGGCAGGGCAGCCCGGGCGGCAGCCGATCGCCGTCGATCCGGGCCTGGCCGGCCACGTGCGCCACCGCCTCCAGCGCGCGGCGCATGCCGGCCAGGGTGGCCTGCAGGATGTTGAGCCGGTCGATCTCCTCGACTTCCACGAACTCGATCCGCCAGGCCAGCGCGCGCTCGACGATGCGGGCGTAGAGCAGTTCGCGGCGCTGCGCGCACAGCTGCTTGGAATCGGCCAAGCCGTTGATCCGCGGCCGCGCCGGGTCGAACACCACCGCGGCGACCACCACCGGGCCGGCCAGCGGGCCGCGGCCGGCCTCGTCGACTCCCGCCACCCGCGGCACCGGCGCCCGGTCGCGCGCGATCATGCGCCCGCCTCCCCGGCGGCGGGCGCGGGCGCGGCGGCGGTCACCAGTTCGGCCACCGCCTCGGCGGCGCGCGCGGAGGCGCCGCGGCGCAGGGCCAGGTGCAGCTCGCGGAACCGCGGCGCCAGCGCGGCCCCGGGCTGCGGCTGCCGCAGCCAGGCCAGCACCGCCGCGGCCAGGTTGCGCGGGGTGCACTCGTGCTGCATCAGCTCCGGCACCAGGTCCTCGCGGGCCAGCACGTTCGGCAGGGCGTAGCGGTCGACCTTGAGCATGCCCAGGCCGCGCACCAGCGCATGCGTGAGCGGGGCGACGCGGTAGCCCACCACCATCGGGCGCTTGGCCAGCATCGCCTCGAGGGTGGCGGTGCCGGAGGCGAGCAGGACCACGTCCGCGGCGACCATCGCCTCGCGCGCGCGGCCGTCGAGGATCCGCAGCACCGGCGCCAGCGCGCCGGCATCCGGGTGCGCGGCGAGGATCCGCTCGAAACGGGCGCGCGCCGCCGGCCCGGCCATGGGCGCCACGATCCGCAGCGCCGGCATCGCCTCGCGGACCCGGGCGGCCGCGGCCAGGAAGTCGGGGGCCAGGCGTTCGATCTCGCCGCCGCGCGACCCCGGCAGCAGCGCCAGCAACGGCACGCCGGGCGCGAGGCCGATGCCGACGCGCGCCGCCGCGCGGTCGGGCTCCAGCGGCATCGCGTCGGCCAGCGGATGGCCGACGAAACGCGCGTCCACGCCGTGCCGCGCGTAGATCTCCGGCTCCATCGGGAACAGGCACAGCACCCGGTCGGCGCTGCGGCCGATGCGCGCGGCGCGGCCCTGGCGCCAGGCCCAGACCGAGGGGCCGACGTAGTGCACGGTCGGGATCCCGGCGCGCCGCAGCCGGCGTTCCAGGCCGAGGTTGAAGTCGGGCGCGTCGATGCCGACGAACACGTCCGGCCGCCAGGCCAGCAGCCGTCGCGCCAGCCCGGCGCGCAGCCGCAGCAGCCGCGGCAGGTGCCGCAGCACCTCGGCCAGGCCCATCACCGCCAGCGCGCCGCTGTCGTGCCAGGCCTCGAACCCGGCCGCGCGCATCGCCTCGCCGCCGACGCCGGCGAACTCGGCGTCCGGGAAGCGCTCGCGCAGCGCGACGACCAGCCCGGCGCCGAGCTGGTCGCCGGAGGCCTCGCCCGCGACCAGGGCGATGCGCGGGGGGGCGGGCCGCCGCGCTGGCACGGGATCCGGATCGGTCAACACGGCGGCGCGGTCGGGGTCACGCGCATGACTATAGCCGGCCCGCGGCCGTGGGCCCGGGGCGCGGCCGGTTCAGCGCAGCAGCGGCCGCTCGGCGGCGGACACGAAGTCCAGCAGCGCGCGCACGTCGTCGTTGCCGCGCGCCAGTTCCTCCAGCCGCGCCCGTGCGTCCTCCAGCGAGCCGGTGGACATGTACAGCGCCCGGTAGGCGCGCCGGATCGCGGCGATGCGCTCGGGCCCGAAACCGCGGCGCTTCAGGCCCTCGGCATTGATGCCGCGCGGCCGGCCGTAGCCGTCCTGGGCGACCATGACGAACGGCGGCACGTCGCCGTTGACGAAGGCGCCCATGCCGACGAAGGCGTGGGCGCCGATCCGGCAGAACTGGTGCACGCCGGCGAATCCGCTGAGGATCGCGTGGTCGCCCACCATGACGTGCCCGGCGAGGGTGGCGTTGTTGGAAAACACGCAGTGGTCGCCGACCCGGCAGTCGTGGGCGATGTGGGTGTAGGCGAGCAGCCAGTTGTCGTCGCCGATGCGGGTGGTCCCGCCGCCGCCGCCGGTACCGCGGTTGACGGTGACGAATTCGCGGATGGTGTTGCGGTCGCCGATCTCCAGCGCCACCGGCTCGCCGGCGTATTTCTTGTCCTGCGGGTCGCCTCCGATCGCGGCATGGCCGTGGATGCGGTTGTCGCGGCCGATCCGGGTCGGGCCGTGGATGCTGCAGTGCGGGCCGATCCAGCTGCCGTCGCCGATCTCCACGCCGGCGCCGACCAGGGTGAACGCCCCGATCCGGACTCCCCGGCCCAGCCGGGCGGACGGATCGACCACGGCGCTGGGATGGATGTCGGGGGCGTCGTTCACGCTCTGTCCTTGTCCACCTCGGCGCACAGGATGTCGGCGCAGGCCACCTGCTGGCCGTCGACCCGGGCGACGCTTTCGAACATCGCCATGTTGCGGATCGTGCGCTTGAGCGTGACCTCGAGATCCAGGCGGTCGCCCGGCCCGACCATGCGGCTGAATTTCGCGCCGTCGATCTTCACCAGGTAGTAGATCTTGCCGTCGGCCAGGGAGCCGTGGTTGTCGATACTGTGCGACAGCCGGGTCAGTACGCCTCCGGCCTGCGCCAGGGCCTCGAGCACCAGGACGCCGGGCATGACCGGGTGCCCGGGGAAATGTCCGTTGAAGAACTGCTCGTTGCCGGTGACGTTCTTGTAGCCCAGCACCCTGCGGTGCGGCTCGAATTCGAGCACGCGGTCGATCAACAGGAACGGGTAACGATGCGGAAGCAGCTGCTGTATGGCAACCGAATCGAGCGGCAACTGGATGGAGTGTTCGGTATTCGGGGACATCTGCTTTCTTCCGTTCATGGCCGGTCGGCGCGCAGGCTCCGCGCGAGCGCGTCGAGCTGCCTGAAGCGGGCGGCGTTGCGGCGCCAGCTGCGATTGTCCATCAACGGCGTACCGGACGAGTATTCGCCCGGCTCGCGGATCGAGCGGGTCACCAGGCTCATCGCCGTCACCACCACGCGGTCGCAGACCTCCAGGTGGCCGAGGATGCCGGCGCCGCCGCCGATCAGGCAATAGCGGCCGATCCGCGCGCTGCCGGCGACCGCGGCGCAGCCGGCCATGGCGGTATGGGCGCCGACGAACACGTTGTGGCCGATCTGGATCTGGTTGTCCAGGCGCACGTCGTGCTCGAGCACGGTGTCCCCGAGCGCGCCGCGGTCGATGGTGGTGTTGGCGCCGATCTCGCAGTCGTCGCCGATGCGCACCCCGCCCAGCTGCGGTACCTTCAGCCACCGCGCCTCGCCGCCGGACGGCCCGGGCCGTTCCATGGCCAGGCCGAAGCCGTCGGCGCCGATCACCGCCCCTGGGTGCACCAGCACCCGCCGTCCCAGCCGCGCCCGCGTCACCAGCACCACGCGCGCGACCAGTTCGCTGCCTTCGCCGACCGTGCAGTCCTCGCCGAGCACGCAGCCGGGCCCGACCACGGCGCCGGCGTCGACCCGGCTGCGGGCGCCGATGCAGGCATGCGGCCCGATCGAGGCCGAGGGATCGACGCTGGCCGCCGGGTCCACGACCGCCGAGGGATGGATCCCGGGCGCATGCGCGCGCGCCGGTTCGAACAGCGCCGCGATCCGCGCGAACGCGACGTAGGGGTCGGCGGCGACCAGGCAGGTGCCGTCGTGCCCGGCGGCGTCCTCCTCGCGCAGCACCACCACGCCGGCGCGGGTCGAGGCCAGCTGGCCGCGGTAGCGCGGGTTGGCGAGGAAGGCCAGCTGCCGCGGGCCGGCGTCGGCGAGCGTCGCCACGCCCTCGACCGCGACCGCGCCGTCGCCGCGCAGCCGCAGCGCGAAGCGCGCAGCCAGGCTCGCGGCGGTGTGGCGCCCGCCGCCGCGGCCCGGATCCTCGGATGCGCTCATGGCCCGTCTCCGGCGGCGCCGGTCAGAACCCGCCGCCGAAGGTGAACTGCAGGCGTTCGGTCTGGTCGCCGTCGAACTCGCGCAGCGGGAACGCGTAGCTGATGGAGATCGGGCCGATCGGCGCGCGCCACAGGATCGCGACGCCGGTGGAGACGCGGAAGGTGCCCACGTCGAAATCGTCGACGTTGGTGAATACGTTGCCGAAATCCAGGAACGTCGAGATGCGGATGGCCGGCGTGGCCAGCAGGCGCGGGAAGAACAGTTCCAGGGAGCCGACGGTCTTGACCGCGCCTCCCAGCGGTTGGCCGAACTGCGCGCCCGGCAGCGGTTCGGCGCGGGGACCGACCGTGTTGTCCCGGAACCCTCGGATCGAGCGCACGCCGCCGGCGTAGAAGTTCTCGAAGAACGGCAGGCCGTCGGCGGTGACGGTCTCGATGTAGTCCGGGGAAGTGCCCGGAATGCACGGGTCGCTGGGCGGCGGCGTTTGCGGATCCGGATCCTCGGCCGTCGGGTCCGGCGGCGGGATGAAGCAGATGTCGCGCGTGACCGGGTCGCCGTAGCTGTCGCCGTAGCCCAGCTCCGCGCGCGTATTGAGCACCAGGGACGGCGTCAGCGGCCAGTACTTGGAGAACTCGTAGTTGATCTTGTAGTACTCCACCGTGGACCCGGGCAGGGTCGCCTCGGTCGAGATGCGCTGGTACATGCCGAGGGTCGGCGCGAAGAAATCGTTGCGGGTGTCGCGCGCCCAGCCCAGTTCGGTGCGCCAGGCGTGGAAGGTGCGGGAACCGAGCGCGTTGATGTAGTCGACGATCGGCTTGGGCGTGGCGCCGGGGAACACGAAGATCTCGTTGCTGTCGATGCCGAACAGCGAGGTGACGGTGTCGGTTTCCGTGATCGGCAGCCCGAGCACCAGCTGCCCCGAACCGCTGGTGCTGGAGAACTGCGCGACGTTGAAGTTGGCGTTGTCGAACTCGCGCCAGCGCAGGTTGTAGCCCAGGGACATCCCCTCGTCGGTGAAGTAGGGATTCAGGAACGAGAAGTCGTAGCGCTGGACGAAATCGTTGCGCTGCACCTGCATGCTCAGCTGGTTTCCGCTGCCCAGGAAGTTGGCCTGCGAGACCTGGATCGAGGTCGTCAGCCCCGACAGCTGGGAATAGCCGATGCCGAAGGTCAGGTTGCCCGAGGTGGTTTCCTTGACGTTGAAGACCAGGTCGACCTGGTCGGGGCTTCCGGGAACCTGCGGCGTCTCGACGTCGACCGATTCGAAGAACCCGAGCCTCTGCAGCCGGATCTTGGAGCGGTCGATCGCGGCCTGCGAGTACCAGGCCCCTTCGAACTGGCGCATCTCGCGGCGCAGGACCTCGTCGGCGGTGCGGGTGTTGCCCTTGAACTGGATCCGGCGGACGTTGACCCGCGGCCCGGGCTGGACCTGCAGGTTGATGCCGACCGTCCGCGCCTCGCGGTCCACGTCCGGGATCGGGTTGACCTGGGCGAAGGCGTAGCCGATGTTGCCGAGTGCGGCGGTGATGTTGTCCGACGACAGTTCCAGCACCCGGCGCGAGAAGATCTGCCCCTCGCGGGCGAAGACCATGGCCTCGACCTGTTCCTTGGGCAGGATGGTCTCGCCGCTGACCTCGACCTTGGACAGGCGGTACTGCTCGCCTTCGGTCACGCCGGCGGTGATGTAGATGTCCTGCTTGTCCGGGCTGATCGCGACCTGCGGAGTGTCCACGCTGAAGTCGATGTAGCCGCGGTCCAGATAGAAGGAGTTGAGTTTCTCCAGGTCGCCGGAGAGCTTCTCGCGCGAGTACTGGTCGTCGCGCCGGTACCAGCTCAGCCAGTTGCTTTCGGACGACTCCCAGCCCTTGGTGATCTCCCGGTCCTCGAAGGTCTCGTTGCCGATCAGGTTGATGTGTCGGATGCGCGCGGCCGCGCCTTCCTTGATGGCGATGGCGACGTCGACCCGGTTGCGGTCGAGCCGGGTCACGGTGGGGGTGATGGCGACGTTGTACTTGCCGCGGTCGTTGTACTGCCGGGTCAGCTCCTGGGTGACGCGGTCCAGCGCCAGGCGGTCGAAGGTGCGGCCCTCGGCCAGGCCGATCTCGGTCAGGCCCTTGGTCAGGTCCTCGGTCTTGATGTCCTTGTTACCGGTGATGGTGAGCTTGTTGATCGCCGGGCGCTCGACCACGGTCACCACCAGGATGTCGCCCTGGCGGTCCAGGCGCACGTCCTCGAAGAAGCCGGTGCGGTACAGGGCGCGGATCGCGTTGGCCGCGGCGGTCGCATCCACCCGGTCGCCGCGCTGGATCGGCAGGTAGGTGAACACGGTGCCGGCGGAGATCCGCTGCAGGCCGTCGACGCGGATGTCGCCGACCACGAAGGGCTCGACCGGCGGCGGTGGCGGCACCTCCGCGTCGCGGCCCTGCTGCGGCAGCGCGAACGGATCGGTCGTCTGCGCCCAGGCAGGGCCGGCGAGCGCCGAGGCGAGGGCGAGGGCGAGCAGGCGGCGGGGGCAAGGTGGCGTCATCGTCGCGTCCGTCAGGGAATGGGGAAGGCCCGGGCGCATCCGTGGGGGACGCGTCCGGGCCAGGCTGCCGCCGGCATGGTGCCGGAGGCGTTTGCGCGGGCGGCAGCCGCCCGCGGCTTCGAAGCGTCCGGTGTTCCCGGCGGCTTCCGCGCAGGCATCAGCGCACCAGCAGCAGGATGTCGTTGTAGAACGCCAGGCCCATGAGCCCCGCGAGCAGGGCGAGCCCGACGTACTGGCCGGCGACCATCGCGCGTTCGCTCAACGGGCTGCCCTTGGCCAGCTCGATAAGGTAATACAGCAGGTGTCCGCCGTCCAAGACCGGGATCGGCAGCAGGTTGATGATCGCCAGGCTCAGGCTCAGCAGGGCCAGGAAGTTCAGGAACCAGGCCAGGCCCATCCCGGCCGAGGCGTTGGCGTAGCGGGCGATGGTGATCGGGCCGGAGACGTTTTCCACCGAGGCCCGGCCGTCGAAGATCCGGGCGATCATGCCGATCGAGTCGCGGCCCAGCTGCCAGCCGGCGCGGACCGCCGCCGGCAGCGCCGCCAGCGGGCCGTGGCGCAGGGTGGCGTCGTGGGCCGGGCGTTCGGCCGGGGCCTGGACGATGCCCAGCACCCAGCGCGGCCCGCCGGCCCCGTCCTCGAGCCGGGCCGGGACGATCTCCAGCGCCAGCCGCTCGCCGTCGCGCTCGACCTCGACCATGCCGCCGCCCTCGGCCCCGAGCCGCTGCACCAGCGGTCCGATCTGCTCGAAGCTGGCCACTGGGCTGCCGCCGATCGCGGTGATCCGGTCGCCCTCGGCCAGCAGCCCGGCCGCAGGGCCGTCCGGATCGACCCGGCCGACCAGGGGCGGGCGCAGGAAGTGGCGCGGGGTCAGGCCGGCGACCTGGATCGCGCGCCGCTCCTCGAAGCCGGCCGGCATCCGCGACAGCTGCAGTTCGCGGGCGAGCTGCTCGCCGTCGCGGCTGCGCACCTGCAGCGGCAGGTCGCGGCGGTCCAGGGCGGCGGTGGTGATGGCGAGTGCGGCCTCGCTCCAGGTCGGGGTCTGGCGCCCGCCCACGGCCAGCAGGGTGTCGCCGGGCCGCAGCCCGGATTCGGCGGCGATGCCCTCGACGTGGCCGACCACCGGCGCGTAGTCGGGGCGCCCGACCACGAACATCGCCCACAGCAGGGCCACGCACAGCAGCAGGTTGGCGGCCGGGCCGGCGGCGACGATCGCGATCCGGCGCCACACCGACTGCCGGTTGAAGGCCTCGTGCGCGTGTTCCGGTGGCACCGGGCCCTCGCGTTCGTCCAGCATCTTCACGTAGCCGCCCAGGGGCAGCGCCGCGACCACGTACTCGGTGCCGTCGCGGCCGCGGCGCGACCACAGCGGCCGGCCGAAGCCGACCGAGAACCGCAGCACCCGGACCCCGTTGCGCCGCGCCACCCAGTAATGGCCGTATTCGTGGAAGGTGACCAGCACGCCGATGCTGACCACCATCCACCAGATCGAGCCGAGCAGGTCAGTCATGGGAGCGGCCCGGAGTCGTGCGGAGGGGAGGCCTGCGGCCGGGCGGGCGCCGCGACGCGCGCGCCGGCGACGATCCAGCGGCCCGCGGCCCGCCGCGCCGCGGCGTCAGCGGCCAGCAGGGACTCGAGGCTTTCCCCGGAGCCGTCCACCGCCTCCAGCGCGGCCTCGATCGCGTCCGCGATGGACAGGAAAGCGATCCGTCCCTGAAGAAAGGCTGAAACCGCCTCCTCGTTGGCCGCATTGAGGATCGCGGGCGCGGCGCCGCCGGCCTGCAGCGCGGCATAGGCCAGCCGCAGGCAGGGGAAGGCCGCGGTGTCCGGCGCCTCGAAGTCGAGCCGGCCGCCCTGCGCGAGCAGGTCCAGCCCGGCGACCCCGGATTCGATCCGCTCCGGCCAGCCCAGGCCCACCGCCAGCGCCGTGCGCATGTCCGGCAGGCCGAGCTGGGCGAGGGTGGAGCCGTCGACGAACTCGACCAGCGAGTGCACCAGGCTCTGCGGGTGCACCAGCACGTCGATCCGCCCGCCGGGCAGCCCGAACAGGTGGTGGGCCTCGATCACTTCCAGGCCCTTGTTCATCAGGGTGGCCGAATCGACCGAGATCTTGGGGCCCATCGACCACTTCGGGTGCGCTACCGCCTGCGCCGGGGTGACGTCGGCCAGCTGCGCCCGGCTGCGGCCGCGGAACGGGCCGCCGGAGGCGGTCAGCACGATCCGGCGCAGGCCGTGGCGGCCGGCGCCGTCGGGCAGGCACTGGAAGATCGCGTTGTGCTCGCTGTCGACCGGCACGATCGCCGCGCCGCCCTCGCGTGCGGCCGCCACCAGCAGCGCGCCGGCCAGCACCATCGACTCCTTGTTGGCCAGCAGCAGGCGCTTGCCGGCGCGCGCCGCGGCCAGGGTCGAGGGCAGGCCGGCGGCGCCGACGATGGCCGCGACCACGGTGTCGCAGGCATCGCCCGACACCAGCGCGCACAGCGCGTCGGCGCCGGCATGGGCGTGGGTGGCCAGTCCGGCCGCGTGCAGGCCGTCGCGCAGCGGCGCCAGGCCGGTGGGGTCGGCGATCACGGCGTGCTCGGGACGGTGCCGGCGGCACAGCTCGACCAGTTCCGCGACCCGGCTGCCGGCGGCCAGGACCGTGGCCTGCAGCCGTCCGGGATGGCGGGCGATCACGTCC
Organism: Gammaproteobacteria bacterium; assembly: GCA_046566095.1. Taxonomy (GTDB): domain Bacteria; phylum Pseudomonadota; class Gammaproteobacteria; order Xanthomonadales; family Xanthomonadaceae; genus CAMPJU01. The sequence continues at coordinate 19,290 of JBKHXI010000067.1, forward strand.
AGCGCGGAGGCGCCGATCGAGCCGGTCGCGCCGAGCACGGCCACCCGGCGCTGCGGGCCGCCGCCGGCGGCATCGGAGGCGGCGGTCACAGGCCCGTCACCGCCTTGGCCAGCGCGAATGCCGGCAGCGCGGCCAGCACGCCGTCCAGCCGGTCCAGCACGCCGCCGTGCCCGGGCAGCCAGTCGCCCGAGTCCTTCACGCCGACCTGCCGCTTGAGCAGGCTCTCGACCAGGTCGCCGACCACCGAGAACCCGGCCGCGACCAAGGCCACCAGGGCCACCAGCGGCAGCCGCTCCGGGCCGATCCCGGCCAGTGGCGCCACCACCAGCGCCACCAGCACCCCGGCCGCCAGGCCGCCGAGCATGCCTTCGACGGTCTTGTTCGGGCTGATCGAGGGCGCCAGCTTGCGCCGGCCGAAGCGGCGGCCGGCGAAGTAGGCCCCAGTATCGGCGGCCCAGACCGTCATCAGCGCCAGCAGCAGCCACACGTGGCCCTGCGGCACGCCCGGCAGCAGGCTCGGTTCCAGGTCGGCGCCGTGGATCACGGCCAGGGCGCACCAGGCCGGCACCACCGCCAGGGTGCCGGCGGCGAGCTTGAACACCCGGGCGTGGGTGGCGGGGTCCGAACCCAGGCGCGGCCGCGCCAGCCACAGCAGGCCCAGCAGCCACCAGGCCACGCCGGCCACGACCATCAGTTCCAGCAGCGCCCAGTTGAAGCCGGCGCTGGTGCGCGAACCCCAGGCCAGCGCCACCATCAGCCCGAGGTTGGCGACCAGCAGCACCCAGCGCGCCAGGATGTCCTCCAGGTCGGCCAGCCGCAGCCATTCCCACAGCGCCGCCAGGAACAGCACCGCGCCCAGCGCCACCATCCATCCGGTCGGCAGCAGCAGCACCGCCGCGATGGCCAGCGGCGCCATGATCAGCGCGGTCAGGGTGCGCAGCTTGGTCATCCGGTCGTTCCGTCGGAGGGGGCGGTCGCCTGCGCGCCGGTCAGGCCGAAGCGGCGTTCGCGGCGGGCGAAGTCGTCGAGCGCGCGCTGCAGTGTCGCCGCATCCAGCGCCGGCCACAACGTATCGGTGAACCAGAGTTCGGTGTAGGCCAGCTGCCAGAGCAGGAAGTTGCTGATCCGGCGCTCGCCGCCGGTGCGGATGAACAGGTCCGGGGGCGGCAGGTCGGCCAGGGCCACGCGTTCGCCGAAGCGGGCCTCGTCGATCGCCTCCGGCGCCAGCCGGCCGGCGGCCACGTCTTCGGCCAGCGCGCGCGCGGCCGCGACGATGTCCTGGCGGCCGCCGTAGCTGGCGGCGATCGCCAGCTGCAGCCGGGCGTTGCCGCGGGTCTGGGCCTCGGCCGCGTCCATGCGGTCGCGGATCGCCGCGGAGAAGCGGCCGCGGTCGCCGATGAAGCGCACCCGCACGCCGCGCCGGTGCAGTTCGTCCACTTCGCGGTCGAGCGCGGCCATGAACAGCTTCATCAGCGCCCCGACCTCGTCCTGCGGCCGCCCCCAGTTCTCGCTGGAGAAGGCGAACAGGGTCAGCGCGCCGATGCCCTTGTCCAGGCAGAAGTCGATGCACAGGTTGACCGCGCGCGCCCCGGCGCGGTGCCCGACCGCGCGCGGCCGGCGCCGCTGCTCGGCCCAGCGGCCGTTGCCGTCCATGATGACGGCCAGGTGGCGCGGGATGCTCATGGGGCCGTGAGAGCCGTGATTCGTGATTGGTGATTCGTGATTGGCAAGGGCGGGCAAGCGCATCCGCTCATGGCGCCCCCGGAAAAAGTTTTCTTCCGCTTTTTCGAATCACGAATCACCAATCACGAATCACCATCCTCACACCGCCATCAGTTCCTGTTCCTTGGCCTTGACCACCTCGTCGACGTCCTTGATCGCGGCGTCGGTGAGTTTCTGGATGTCGTCCTCGGCGCGGCGCTCCTCGTCCTCGGTGATCTGCCTGTCCTTGAGCAGCTCCTTGACCTGGTGGTTGGCGTCGCGGCGGATGTTGCGGATCGCGACCTTGGCGGCCTCGCCCTCGGCATGCACGTGCTTGGAGAGCTCCCGGCGGCGTTCCTCGGTGAGCGGCGGGATGTTGATGCGGATGGTGGTGCCGGCGGTGTTCGGGGTCAGGCCCAGGTCGGAGGCCATGATCGCCTTCTCGATCGGGGCCACCATCTGCTTCTCCCAGGGGGTGATGGTGAGCGAGCGCGCATCGGTCACGGCCACGCTGGCGACCTGCGACAGCGGCATGTCCGAGCCGTAGTAGTTGACCTTGAGGTGGTCGACCAGCGCGGTCGAGGCGCGGCCGGTGCGCAGCTTGGTCAGGTCGTGGCGGAAGGACTCCACGCTCTTGTGCATCCGTGCGTGGGCGTCTTTCTTGATCTGGTCGAGCATGGCGGGCGGGCTCCGGGCGGTCAGCCGGCGGATTATAGGCGATGCGGCCGCGGCTCCCTCAGCGGGCGCCGTGGGGCGCGCGGTCGTGCAGGTCGTGGCCGCAGTCGGGGCCGTGCTCCACCTGCAGGGTGGGATGGTTGATGCCGAAGCGCTCGTCCAGGGCGCGCACGGTGGCGTCGAGGAAGGCGTCGTGGTCGGCGCGCGGCGGCCGGACCAGGTGCGCGGTCATCGCCACCTCGCCGGCGCCCAGCGCCCAGATGTGCAGGTGGTGGACCGCCTCGACCCCGGGCAGGCCGGCCAGGAAGGCCTGCACCCGGGCCGGGTCGACGGTGGCCGGGACCGCGTCCATGGTCGCGTTGAAGGCGTCGCGCAGCAGGGCGAAGGCCCCGGCCGCGACCACCACGCCGACCAGCAGCGCGGTTGCCGGGTCCAGCCAATGCCAGCCGAAGAAGAACATGCCCAGGCCGGCCAGCACCGCGGCGAGCGAGACCGCGGCATCGGCGAGCAGGTGCAGGTAGGCACCGCGGCGGTTGAGGTCGCGGTCGTGGCCGCCGCGCATCATCCAGGCCGTGCCCAGGTTCACCGCGATGCCGACCGCCGCGACCGCGACCACGGTCAGTCCCGGCACCTCCGGCGGCGCGGCGAAGCGGCGCAGCGCCTCCCAGGCCAGTGCGCCGGCGAAGCCGACCAGCAGCAGGGCGTTGGCGAGCGGGGACAGCAGGGTGGCGCGCCGCCAGCCGTAGGTGTGGCGCTCGGTCGGCCGCCGCCGCGCCAGCACCGCCGCGCCCCAGGCCAGGCCCAGGCCGAGCACGTCGCCGAGGTTGTGCAGGGCGTCGGACAGCAGCGCCAGGGAGCCGATCGCGAAACCGTAGCCGGCTTCCAGCGCGGTGTAGGCCAGGTTGACCAGGGTGACCGCGGCGAAGGCGCGGCTGCCGTCGCGGACGTGGTCGTGGCCGTGACCGTGCGCATGCATGCGGGAAGTGTGCCTGCGCGGCGGCGGTCAGGCCAGATCGGCTCGATGCCCGGCCCGTGCCCATGCCACCGCCGTCGTCCCGAGCGCAGCGAGGGACCTGCTTCTACTGGTGAC
>JBKHXI010000068.1:0-4351 GCA_046566095.1 Gammaproteobacteria bacterium
TGACTGGAAGCCCAGGCGGTGGCGCCGATGACCAGACCGATGGCCACTGCGAGGATCGTTGGTCCCTTGTACGACATGATCGAACTCCTTTGTCCGTGGTGAGGAAGTGCCTGTCTCGTCGCAACCAAGGTCGTGGTACGGATTTCCTGGCGCGCGGGCGCTGGAGGGAAGTTCCCGGGGCTTTCAGGAACGGTTCAGCGCTGCTAGGTGTACGGCGACAGGCCCGCTTCGGATGCAGGAGCGAGGGAGATTCCCTCGATCGACCGCAATCGGGTCATGAAAGAGAAGATGGCGTGAAGAACGCGCTTCAGCTGCGTGTTGGCGGGGTGAACGCAATCGATGCATGCCCAACAAGCGGACGCAGAATCCCGTGGACCGTCGGCCGAAACGCGATCCCGCGCGACGCGCCGGGCAGGCCCGGGTTTCTAGGCCGGCAGCTGCGCCAGCACGTGCTCGGCCGAGGACACCCGGTACTCGCCGGGCGCCTCGACGTGCAGCTGCCTGACCACGCCGTCCTCGGCATACAGCGCGAAGCGCTTGGCGCGGGTGCCCATGCCGTAGGCGCTGGCGTCCATCGACAGGCCCAGCGCGCGGGTGAAGTCGCCGTTGCCGTCGGCCAGCATCATCAGGCCCTCGGGCACGCCCTGGGTCTGGCCCCAGGCCTGCATGACGAAGGGGTCGTTGACCGACAGGCAGGCCACCTCGATGCCGCGCTTGCGGAATTCGTCGAAATGCTCGACGAACCCCGGCAGGTGCCGTTCCGAGCAGGTCGGGGTGAAGGCGCCGGGCACCGCGAACAGCACCACCTTCCGGCCTTCGAACAGGGCCTGGGTGTCGACCGTCTCGACGCCGTCGCGGATGCGCTGCAGCGGAACCTCGGGGATGCGGTCGCCGACCTGGATGGGCATGGGAAAACTCCTGGTTGTGGGGTAGGGGAGGGTAACCGGCGCGCCGGCCCGATGAACGCGGCCCGGACCGGCCGCGCCGGCCGGCCCGGCCGGGCCCTTGAAAGGCCGGCGCCGGGCCCTATGTTGCCAGCATCGCGGCGCCGGACGCCGCGCTGACCAGACGGAGACAAGACCATGAGCCTCATGCGCTACAGGCAGCAGTGGCCGTCCGCCTTCCAGGGGCAGGCCCTGCAGGACGAAATCAAGAGCGTGTTCGACCGCTTCTTCCAGGACGGCGAGGGCGACGAGTCCTCGGTGGTGACCAGCCAGTGGGCGCCGCGGGTGGACATCAAGGAGGAGGAGAACCGGTTCGTCATCTACGCCGACCTGCCGGGCATCGACCCGCAGCAGGTCGAGGTGCTGATGGACAAGGGCATCCTCTCGATCAAGGGCGAGCGCAAGAGCGAGAGCGGCGAGCAGACCGAGCGCTACTCGCGGATCGAACGCCGCTACGGCAGCTTCCACCGCCGTTTCGCCCTGCCCGACGCGGCCGACCCGGAGGGCATCACCGCCAGCGGCCACAACGGCGTGCTGGAGATCAGCATCCCGAAGCGGCCGGAGACCACGCCGCGCCGCATCCAGGTGGGTGGCGCCTCCACGGCCGGCACCCGGCAGTAAGCGGCCGGGCAGGACCGGGACCGGCCGCCGCGGGTGCGGCGGCCGGGTCCGCTGGCTACACTCGGGGGCCTGCGGGCGTGCGCTTGCAGGCCCCCGTCGCGTTCGGGGCCGCCGGATCCCGCGTTCCGGCGGTTTTTTCCCGGTCATTCCCTTTCCCGGTCGTTCCCGTTCCAGCCGCCGCCGGGACCGCAGGGCCCCGGCGGCGCGGCAGCATGGCAAGGAGCGCAGGCAGCGCATGCAGTTCAAGGACTACTACCAGACCCTGGGCGTCGAACCCGGGGCCGGCGAGGCGGAGATCAAGACCGCCTACCGCCGGCTGGCGCGCAAGTACCACCCCGACGTGAGCAAGGAGGCCGGGGCCGAGGAGCGCTTCAAGGCGGTCAACGAGGCCTACGAGGCGCTGCGCGACCCGGCCAAGCGGGCCGCCTACGACCAGCTGCGCGCCCGCGGCTACCGGCCCGGCGACGAGGTCCAGCCGGGCGGCTTCGGCGGCGGGCCCGGCGGGCAGGAGGGCGGGGTCGACTTCGAGGAGATCTTCGCCGGCGGCGGCGCCGGCGGCGGCTTCTCGGACTTCTTCGAGGAACTGTTCGGCCGCCGCCGCGGCGGCTTCGGCCGGCAGCCGGGAGCCGGCCCGCAGCGGCCGCGGCAGAGCCGGGCGCGGCTGGCGGTGCCGCTGGAATCGGTGTATCGCGGCGACAGCGTGCGCATCGGGCTGGACGGCCGCACCCTCGACGTGCGCGTGCCCAAGGGCGTGCGCGAGGGCCAGTCGATCCGCCTGGGCGGGCAGGGCGCCGGCGGCGGCGACCTGCTGCTGCAGATCGAGTACGCCGCCCACCCGCAGTTCGAGGTCGACGGCCGCAACATCATCCACGTGCTGCCGGTGGCGCCCTGGGAGGCGGCGCTGGGCGCGACGGTGAGCGTGCCGACCCTGGGCGGGCCGGTGGAGTTGAAGATCCCTCCCGATTCGGAGGCCGGGCGCAAGCTGCGCCTGCGCGGCCGGGGCCTGCCCGGCAAGCCGCCCGGCGACCAGATCGTGGAACTGGAGGTGCTGGCGCCGCGCGCGGAAACCCCGGCCCAGCGCGAGGCCTACCGCAGGATGGCCGAGGCCTTCGGCGAGGACTGGCGGCGCGCCTGAGGCGCGCGGGCGGCGCTCAGGCGCTGCCGGCGTCGCCGGAGCCGGGGGCCCGGGCGGCGTCCCCGTCCGTTTCCGGGCGCCGGCCGCCGGCGAGCCACTGTTCGATGACCTCGGCCAGCTCGGCCTCGCCGAAGGGCTTGGTGATGTAGGCCTTGGCGCCCTGGCGCATGCCCCAGACCCGGTCGGTGTCCTGGTCCTTGGTGGTCACCAGGATCACCGGGATGTGGCGGGTCGCGGGGTCGCGGGTGATCGCGCGGGTGGCCTGGAATCCGTTGAGGTTGGGCATGACCACGTCCATCAGGATCAGGTCCGGCAGCTCGCGTTTGGCGGCCTCGACCCCGGCGGCGCCGTCCTCGGCGGTGCTCGCCTCGTGGCCCAGCTTTTCGACGATGCGGCGGATGCCCATCAGCTGCGACGGCGAGTCGTCGACGATCAGGATGCGCGCCATGTGGCTCCCCAGGTTGTCCCCGCGCCGATTGTAGCCGGCGCCTGCAGCGGCGCAAACGCGGCGCCTGCGCCGGCCCCCGCCCGCGCTGCCGCGGCGCCGCCGCACGGCCCGCCCGCGGCCTTGCGTGCGGTCGGTCGCGGCGGGGCGCTGTTCACGCCGTGCCGGCGGGGTCCGTGGCCCCCGCGAGGCGGACCAGGGTGCGGCCGAGCGACCGGCCGCGCAGCATCGCCGCGAACACCGCCGGCAGGCCCTCGAGGCCGACCTCGCCGGTGGCGATCCGGTCCAGGTGCCGCGGCTTCCAGTCGCCGGCCAGCCTGCGCCAGACCTCCAGGCGGATGTCGCGCGCGGTGCCGGCCGAGGCCACGCCCAGCAGCGACACGCCGCGGATGATGAAGGGCATCACCGTGGTCTCCAGCGCGTGGGTGGCGGCCAGGCCGGCGCTGGCAACGTTGCCGTAGGGCGCGGTCTGCGCCAGCAGGCTGGCGAGCATTGGCCCGCCGACGTTGTCCAGGCCGCCGCCGAAGCGCGCCGATTCCAGCGGCCGGGCGCCGGCCAGGGCCTCGCGGCCGAGCACCGCGCGCGCGCCCAGGGCGCGCAGGTACTGGTGCTGGTCGGCCTTGCCGCTGACCGCATGCACCTCGAAGCCGGCGCGGCTGAAGATGTCGACCGCCAGCGAGCCGACGCCGCCGCTGGCGCCGGTCACGCACAGCGGGCCCAGTTCCGGCGCCTGCCGGTTCTCGACCATGCGCAGCAGCGCCAGCGCCGCGGTGAAGCCGGCGGTGCCGATCAGCATGCTCTCGCGCAGCGACAGGCCGGGCGGCAGCGGGATCGTCCATTCGGCCGGCAGCCGCAGGTACTCGGCGTAGCCGCCGTCGCGGGTCTCCGACAGGCCGCTGCCGGTGGCCAGCACCGGGTCGCCTTCGCGGAAGGCGGGATCGCGGGAGGCGACCACGTGGCCGGCCACGTCGATGCCGCCGACCAGCGGGAAGCGCCGCAGGATCCGGCCCTGGCCGGTGCCGGCGAGCGCGTCCTTGTAGTTGACCGACGAATAGGCGACCCGGATCGAGACCTCGCCGGGCGACAGCTCGTCGAGCGAGACCTGCTCGATGCCGGCCCGGTGGCCCGGCGCGCCGTCGGGCCCGCGGTCGTGGATGCGGAAGGCGCGGAAAGTGGCGGGAGTGCTCATGGGCGAAGATTCGGCCT
>JBKHXI010000069.1:0-3792 GCA_046566095.1 Gammaproteobacteria bacterium
AGGTCAGCGGAGATTGGGCGGCAGCCGCCGGTGCACGGCGGTGGCGGCGATGGCCGCGTGGCCGACGGCGACGCTGATCTGGTTGAGCGCGCTGACCACGTCGCCGATCGCGTACAGGCCGTCGACGCTGGTCTGCAGGCGGCTGTCGACCACCAGTTCCCCGTTGCCGTCGCAGCGCGCGCCCAGCGCGAGCGCCAGCGAGGACTGCGCGTCGCTGCCCAGGACCGGATAGAGCGTGTCCAGTGACAGGTGCTTGCCGTTGTCGTACTCGACCCGGCAGGCACCCTCGGCCAGCGCCAGGCGGCGCGGCGGGCCGAGCAGTTCGATCCCGGCCTCGCGCGCCTGCGCTTCCAGCTCCCCGCGCCGCGCCTCGGCGACCGCTTCGCCGTTCTCGATCGCCGTCACGCGGCGCGAGAACGTGCGCAGGAAGGCGGCGTGGCCGACCGCCTGCTCCAGCGGCGCGAACACGCCGATCGACCCGTCGCTGGCCTCGTAGCCGTCGCAGACCGCGCACAGCCGCACCGCGCCGCAGGCGATGGCCTCCTCGATGCCGTCCAGTTCCGGCAGCCGGTCGACCACGCCGGTGGCCAGGATCACGCAGCGCGCGCGGAGGCAGCCGCCGCCGCGCTCGCGGGCCAGGAAGCCGCCTTCGCGGTCGCGTTCCAGGCGGTCGATCCGCCCGTCCTCGATGCGCACGCCGTATTCCTGCGCGTGCTTGCGGAAGCGCGCCAGCAGCTCGTTGCCGGCGACGCCGAAGGGAAACCCCGGGCAGTTGTGGCTGGCGGGAATCCAGCGCGCCCGGCTGCGGCCGGCGTCGACCACGAGGATGTCGCGGCGGAAGCGGGCCAGGTAGGTGGCGGCGGTCAGGCCGGCAGGGCCGGCGCCCACGATCAGGCAGTCGAGATGGCGGTCGTGGAGGTCGGGCATCGCAGCGGGTCCGGGGCAGGGAAGGGCAGGGCGGAACAGCCTCCGCTGCCCGGACGTGACGGCGGCGTGTCCGCTGGCGGGCGGCGGCCGCGTTGCCCGCTATCGAGCCCACGCCCGGAGCGACCGATGCCCCTGACCCGCCGCCAGTTCCTGAAAGCGCCGCTGGCGCTGGCCGCCAGCGCGGCCCTGCCCGGCAGCCTGCTGGCCGCCGTGGCGGAGCAGACGCCGCCGTTGCCGGACCTGTCGGACTGGGCGGCGGTGCGCGCGCAGTTCGCGCTCGACCCGGCCTACGCGCACTTCGCCAGCTTCTTCATCTCCAGCCACCCGGCGCCGGTGCGCGCGGCGATCGAGGGCTACCGGCGGGCGATCGACCGCAACCCGTTCCTGGTGGTGGAGCGGGCGATGTTCGAGGACGAGGCGCACAACCTGCCGCTGCGGGTATGCGAGGCGGCCGCGCGGTACCTCGGCGGCCAGCCCGCGGAAATCGCGCTGACCCGCAGCACCACCGAATCGCTGGCGCTGGTCTACCACGGCCTGCCGCTGCGGCCGGGAGACGAGGTGCTGACCACCATCCACGACCACTACTCGCACCACCAGTCGATCGCGCTGGCGACCGAACGCGCCGGCGCGTCCATGCGCCGGATCGCCCTGTTCGAGGACCCGGCCGCGGCCGGCACCGATGCGATCGTCGGCCGGCTGCTGGCGGCGCTGCGCCCGCGGACCCGCGTGGTCGGCCTGACCTGGGTGCATTCGAGCAGCGGCATCCGGCTGCCGATCCGGGAGATCGCCGCGGCCCTGAAGGCGCGGCGCGAGGACGTGCTGCTGGTGGTGGACGGCGTGCACGGGCTGGGTGCGGTCGACGAGACCGTGGCGACGATGGGCGCGGACTATTTCGCCGCCGGCACCCACAAGTGGATGTTCGGGCCGCGCGGAACCGGCCTGATTTGGGCCAGCCCGGAGGCCTGGGCGCGCCTGCGCCCGACGATCCCCGACTTCAGCGACCTGGAAAGCTACCTGGCCTGGGCCGAGGAGCGCGCGCCGCGCACGCCGACCACGGCGGCGCGGGTCAGCCCGGGCGGCTTCCACGCCTTCGAGCACCAGTGGGGCGCGGCCGCCGCGTTCGCGATGCACACGGCGATGGGGCGCGCACGGGTCGGCGCGCGGATCGCCGCGCTCAACGACCGGCTCAAGGCGGGGCTGGCGGAGAACCCGAAGGTGCGGATGCTCACTCCGCGCGCGGCGGCGCTCTCGGCCGGGCTGGTCACCTTCGACGTGGAGGGGGTCGCGCCCGCGGCGGTGGTGGCGCGCCTGCTCGAACGGGGCATCGTCGCCAGCACCAGCCCCTACGCGGTCAGCCATGCGCGGCTGGCGCCGAGCCTGGTGAACGACGAGGACGAAGTCGACCGCGCGATCGCCGCGGTGCGCGCGATTTCGGGGTGAGCGACGCGGCGCGCGGCCGCGCGCGGGCCGGCGCGGCATGGCGCACGCCGTCGTCCCGCTACACTCGCGGTTGATGGCACGGGCGGAGGAAACGGTGGCGCAGGAGCCGGACGAGGGAAGCGGCGGCGGCGTGGCGGCCGCGATCCGGCGGCTGCGGGCCTGGCTGCCGCGGCGGGGCGCGGCCGCGGACGGCGAAGCGCGCGCAGCCGGGGCGCAGGCGCGCAAGCCGTTCGTCCGCCGCCGCTGGCGCACCACCGAGCTGCAGTTCGTGCACGGCGTCTCGCAGAGCCGGATGCTGACCGCCGATCCGGACCGGCTGCTGATCGACTACACCCGCACCATGCTGGGCGCCCTGGCGCTGGCGCCGGAGCCGGGCGCGATCGGCATCGTCGGACTGGGCGGCGGCTCGCAGGCCAAGTTCTGCCGGCTCGAGTTCCCGCGGGCGCGGATCGAGGCGATCGAGAACAATCCGCACGTGGTGGCGCTGCGACGCCGCTTCCGGATCCCCGAGGACGACGAGCGCTTCGGCGTGGTGCTGGACGATGCCGCGGCGGTACTGCGCAGGCGCCGCGGCGCCTACGACCTGCTGCTGGTGGACGCCTACGACGAGACCGGCATTCCCGCGGCCCTGGCGACCGCGGACTGGTACGCCGATTGCGCCGGCGCGCTGGCCGCGGGCGGCGCCGCCGGCTTCAACCTCTACTGCGACGACGTCGACCGCCACCTCGCGCTGCTGCGCGAAGCCTTCGACGGGCGTGTGCTGGTGCTGGCGGAGCCGCGGCAGAGCAACCGTGTGGCGATCGGATGGCGTGGCGCGCGCTTTCCGGAGCCGCAGGCGCCGGCGCTGTCGCCGTGGGCGCGCGGCCAGCTGGCGCCGGCGCTGGCCAAGGTTTCCGCGGCCCTGCGCGCGCGCCGCGCCATGGATTGACGCCGGCCGCCGCGTGCCGGCATCCGCGGTTTCAGGCGCAGCGCAGCCGGACCATGCCGTTGCCGCTGGACAGGTCGGCCAGCCTGCGGCCGTCGTCCGAGAGGCGGAACCGGTAGGTCGCGTCCCGGGAAGCCCCTTCGCCGCGCATCCGCAGCGCCACGTCCAGCCGCGCGCCCTCGACCTGCAGCGCCTGCAGCGCGCCCGTGCTCTCGTGGAACCGCAGCAGGGCCGGCCCGATGACCAGGCGCCCTTCGTCCGGCCGGCCGCAGGCGGCCGGATCGCGCTGCCATTCGCCCTGGAAGCGTTCCGGGATCCGCGCGGCGGCGGGTTCCCGGCGGTCGTCGCCGGAAGCGGTTCCGGCGGCGGCCGGCAGCGGCTCGCCGACCAGGCTGTCGGGCGCCTGGCTGCAGGCGGCGGCCAGCACCGGCAGCGAGGCGGCGGCGACCGCTCGCGCGAACCGGACCAGTGGAGAGGGGTGCGACGGAAGCCGGGTGCGA
>JBKHXI010000070.1:0-10845 GCA_046566095.1 Gammaproteobacteria bacterium
CGTCGTCCTTGACCTCGGTGAACTCGGCGTCGACCACGTCCTCGCCCTGGCCGCCGGCCTGTCCCGGAGCGCCCGCGCCGGCGCCCGCCTCCGGGCCCGCCTGGCCGGCCTGCGCCGATGCCGCGACCGCGGCGAACAGCGCCTGGCTGGCCTCCTCCAGGGCCTTGGACTTGGCCTCGATCTGGCCCTTGTCCTCGCCCTTCATCGCGGTCTCGACCTCGGCGATCGCCGACTCGACCTGGCCGATCACGTCGCCCGGCACCTTGTCGCCGTTGTCCTTGATCGCGCTGCGCGCGGCGTGCACCAGCGCGTCGGCGTGGTTGCGGGCGTGCACCAGCTCCTGGAACTTCTTGTCCTCCTCGCGGTGCGCCTCGGCGTCGGCGACCATCCGCTGGATCTCCTCGTCCGACAGGCCCGAGCCGGCCTTGATCTCGACCTTCTGCTCCTTGCCGGTCTTCTTGTCCTTGGCGGTGACGTGGACGATGCCGTTGGCGTCGATGTCGAAGGAAACCTCGATCTGCGGCATGCCGCGCGGCGCCGGGTCGATCCCGGTCAAGTCGAACTTGGCCAGCGACTTGTTGAAGCGGGCCTGCTCGCGCTCGCCCTGCAGCACGTGCACGGTCACCGCGGACTGGTTGTCCTCGGCGGTGGAGAACACCTGCGAGGCCTTGGTCGGCACGGTGGTGTTCTTCTCGATGATCTTGGTGAACACGCCGCCCAGGGTCTCGATGCCCAGGCTCAGCGGGGTCACGTCGAGCAGCAGCACGTCCTTGACGTCGCCGGCCAGCACGCCGCCCTGGATCGCGGCGCCCAGCGCGACCGCCTCGTCGGGGTTGACGTCCTTGCGCGGCTCCTTGCCGAAGAACTCGCCGACCGCCTGCTGCACCTTGGGCATGCGGGTCTGGCCGCCGACCAGGATCACCTCGGCGATGTCGGAGGCGCGCAGGCCGGCGTCGTTGAGCGCCACCCGGCACGGCTCGATGGTCTTGCGCACCAGGTCCTCGACCAGCGACTCGAGCTTGGCCCGGGTCAGCTTGATGTTCAGGTGCTTCGGGCCGGAGGCGTCGGCGGTCACGTACGGCAGGTTGACCTCGGTCTGCTGCGCGGTCGACAGCTCGATCTTGGCGCGCTCGGCCGCGTCCTTCAGGCGCTGCAGGGCCAGCGGATCCTTGCGCAGGTCGATGCCCTGGTCCTTCTGGAACTCCTCGACCAGGTAGTCGATCACGCGCTTGTCGAAGTCCTCGCCGCCGAGGAAGGTGTCGCCGTTGGTGGCCAGCACCTCGACCTGCATCTCGCCGTCGACCGAGGCGATCTCGATGATCGACACGTCGAAGGTGCCGCCGCCCAGGTCGTAGACCGCGATCTTGCGGTCGCCGCCCTTCTTGTCCATGCCGTATGCCAGGGCCGCGGCGGTCGGCTCGTTGATGATGCGCTTGACGTCGAGGCCGGCGATCTTTCCGGCGTCCTTGGTCGCCTGGCGCTGGGAGTCGTTGAAGTAGGCCGGCACGGTGATCACCGCCTCGGTCACGGTCTCGCCGAGATAGGCCTCGGCGGTCTTCTTCATCTTCTCCAGCACCTTGGCCGAGATTTCCTGCGGCGCCAGCTTGCGGCCGTCGGCGGTCTCCACCCAGGCGTCGCCGTTGTCGTGCTGGATGATCTTGTACGGCACCAGGCCGATGTCCTTCTGGACCTCGGCGTCGGTGAACTTGCGGCCGATCAGGCGCTTGACCGCGAAGAAGGTGTTCTTGGGGTTGGTGACCGCCTGGCGCTTGGCCGAGGCGCCGACCAGCACCTCGCCGTCCTTGGTGAACGCGACGATCGAGGGCGTGGTGCGGTCGCCCTCGGCGTTCTCGATGACGCGGGCCTTGCCGCCCTCCATGATCGCCACGCACGAATTGGTCGTGCCCAGGTCGATGCCGATGATCTTGGCCATTGCTGTAGTGCTCCCTCTCGGATTCCTGCGGATGCGGGGGCGCCGGGGCGCCGACATGGGTGATCTGGGGCCGGCCGCCGCCGGTTCAAGCGGTCAGTCCTGCCTGGCCACCATCACCAGGGCCGGGCGCAGCAGGCGTTCGTTCAGCACGTAGCCCTTCTGGCACAGCTGCGCCACCGAACCGGGCGGCACGCCCTCGGCCTCGACCATGCTCATCGCCTGGTGGCGCTCGGGGTCGAAGCTGTCGCCCGGCGCCGGCGCGACCTCGGACAGGCCGTTGGCCTCGGCGATCCGGTGCAGCTGGCGCAGGGTCAGCTCCATGCCCTCGCGCAGCGGGTCGTTCTGCGCGGCTGCCGCCAGGCCCGCCTCCATGCTGTCGAACAGGGGCAGCAGCTCCGACAGCAGCCGCTCGTTGGCGAAGCGGCGCGCCTGCTCGATCTCGCGCGCCAGGCGCTTGCGCTGGTTGTCCAGGTCGGCGCGTTCGCGCAGCGACTCGGCGCGCAGCTGCTCGAGTTCGCCCTGCAGGGCCTCGAGCCGGTCGGCCAGCGCGGGCTCCGCGCCGGCCTCGGGGGACGGATCGGCCGGGCCCTGCCCGGCGTCGGGTTTTTCCCCGGCCGGCTGGCCGGTGTGCGGCGCCTTGTCCGCGTCCTGCATCGGTTCGGTGGTCATCGTTCCGGCATCGCTCCTGCGGCACAGCGCCGCCCGGGGATCCGGTATTGGGCCGTTGCCGGCGGATTCAACCCGTGCGCTGGCCGGGATGCGCCGCGCCGGAGGCTGCGCGCGGGACGACGACCGGCGTCGGTCCGGCCGGGACGGCCGGTTAGCGGACCGGCGGCAGCGCCGCGCCCAGCGCCTCGGCGGTCGCCTGCACCACCGGGATCACCCGCTCGTAGGCCATGCGGGTGGGCCCGATCACCCCGATCACCCCCAGCACCTGGCTGCCCGCCGGGCCCTGCGCCGCATACGGGGCGGTCACCAGCGAGACGCCCTCCAGCGGCGCCAGCCCGGTCTCCTCGCCGATGAAGATGCGCACGCCCGGGGCCTGGATGGTGCGTTCGAGCAGCTGCAGGATCTCGCGCTTGCGGGCGAAGGCCTCGAACAGTTCGCGCAGGCGGTCCAGGTCCGACAGGTCCTGCACGCCCATCAGCCGGGTCTGGCCGGCCAGCAGCATGTCCTCGTCGCCCGGCGCCAGCGCCTGCTCGGCCAGGTCCATGGTGCTGGCCAGCAGCGCCTCCATCTCGTCGCGCGCGGCCTGCAGGTCGCGCACCAGGGCGGTCCTGATGTCGGCCAGGGTGCGCCCGGCGAAGTGCCGGTTCAGGTAGTTGGCGACGCGTTCGAGCTCGGCGGCGTCGTAGCTGCGGCGGGTCTGCAGCACCCGGTTCTGCACGTCGTTGTCGGCGAACACCAGGATCGCCAGCACCCGGTTGCCGTCGATCGGCACGAAGTCGATGTGGCGGAAGGCGAAGGACTCGCGTCGCGGCACGCTGACCACGCCGACGAAGCGGGTCATCGCCGAGACCAGCTCGGAGGCCGAGCCCAGCAGCGACTGGGTGCCCGAGCCGCTGGGCAGCTCCTGGCGCAGGCGCGCGACCTCGGCCTCGGGCAGCGGCCGCAGCTGCAGCAGCGAATCCACGAACATGCGGTAGCCCTGCGCGGTCGGGATCCGGCCCGCGGAGGTGTGCGGCGAACTGAGCAGGCCCACGTCCTCCAGGTCCGCGAGGATGTTGCGGATGGTCGCCGGGCTCACGTCCAGGCCGGCGTGCCGGGCCAGGGTCTGCGAGCCGACCGGCTCGCCGTCGCGAATGTAGCGCGCGATCAGGGTCCGCAGCAGTTGGCGGGCGCGGGGGTCGAGCGTGGGGTCGGCGGGGCGGCGGGCCATGCAGCCGGTATACGGCCGCCGCCGCCGCCGCGCAAGCGCGGCCGGTCGCGGCGAAGTCCTACGCCGCGGCGGGGCGCTCGCCGACGCCCGGCGCGGCGCGGCCATTGGCGGCGCGGCGGCGCGGCAGGGCACAATCGGCGGCCATGCTCCGCCATCTCGCCATCCGCGACTTCGCCGTCGTGCGCGCCGCCGAACTGGAATTCGGCCCGGGGCTCACCGTGATTTCCGGCGAGACCGGCGCCGGCAAGTCGCTGCTGGTGGATGCGCTGGGCTTCCTCTCGGGCGCGCGCGCCGACAGCACGATGGTGCGGCACGGCGCGGCGCGGGCGGAACTGACGGCGGAGTTCGCGCTCGACGACGCGCCCGCCGCCGCGGACTGGCTGCGCGCCCAGGAGCTGGACGAGGACGGCGCCTGCCAGCTGCGCCGCACCCTGCGCGCCGACGGCGGTTCGCGCGCCTGGATCAATGGCCGCCCGGCGACCCTGGGCCAGCTCGCGGAACTGGCCGCGCACCTGGTCGAGATCCACGGCCAGCACGAGCAGCAGGCCCTGCTGTCGCGTCCCAGCCAGCTCACGCTGCTGGACGCCTACGGCCGGCACGCGGACCTGCTGGCGGCGGTGCGCGCGGCGGCGCAGGAATGCGCCGCGCTGACGCGCGAGCGCGCGCAGCTGACCGGTCGCGGCGACGTCTCGGAGCGGATCGCCTGGCTGCAGTACCAGCTGGAGGAACTCGACCGCGAGGCGCTGGCGCCCGAGGCGATCGAGGCGCTGGTCGCCGGGCACCGGCGCCAGGCCCACGTGGCGGAACTGAGCGCGGCCTGCGACGGCGCCCTCGCCGCGCTGGCCGGCGACGGGGACGGCCCCGCGCTCGGCGCGCAGCTGCAGCGGCTGCGGCACTCCCTGCAGCGGCAGGCCGGGCACGAGCCGCGGCTGTCGGAAGCGGACGCGATGCTCGAATCGGCGGCGATCCAGCTCGACGAGGCGGCGGCCCTGCTCGAGCGGGTGCGCGCCGACCTGGACCTGGACCCGGGCACGCTCGAGGAGCTCGACCGCAGGCTGGCGCGCCTGCACGATCTGGCGCGCAAGCACCGGGTCGCCCCGGAAGCCCTCGCCGGGCAGCGTGCGGCGCTGGCGGCCGAACTCCAGGCCCTGCGCGGCGCCGGCGAGCGGCTGGCGGTCCTGGACCGCGAGATCGCCCGCGCCGACGCGCATTGGCGCGAGGCCGCCGGCGCGCTGACCGCGGCGCGCACCGCGGCCGCGCACCGGCTGTCGGATGCGGTCACCGCGCTGCTGGCCGAACTGGGCATGGGCGGCGGCCGTTTCCAGGCCGCGCTGGAACCCGCCGCCGAACCGCGTCCGGATCCGCAGGGCGCCGAGCGGGTCGAATTCCTGGTCGCCGCCAATCCCGGGCAGCCGGCGCGGCCGCTGCGCAAGGTCGCCTCCGGCGGCGAGCTGTCGCGGATCTCGCTGGCGATCGAGGTCGCCGCGCTCGGCCTGGACGCGGTGCCGACGATGATCTTCGACGAAGTGGATTCGGGCATCGGCGGTGCGGTGGCCGACATCGTCGGCCGCAAGCTGCGCGCCCTGGGCCGGGCGCGGCAGGCGCTGTGCGTGACCCACCTGCCGCAGGTCGCGGCCCAGGGCCATGCCCATTACCGGGTCAGCAAGGACAGCGCCGGCGGCGTCACCCGCAGCGCGGTCGAGCCGCTGGACCCGCGGCAGCGCGAGGAGGAACTTGCGCGGATGCTCGGCGGCGCCCGGGTCGGCGCCGAAGCCCGCGCCGCCGCACGCGCCCTGCTCGCGGGCGCCGACGGCTGACCGCCCTCGCTCCCCCCGATTCCCGCAGGAGCGCCCCTTGGGCGCGATGCCGCGAACCGGAGGCGCCGGTAAAGCCATCGCGGGCGAGGCCCGCTCCTACGCGATGGGCCCATCCCGTCATCCCGATTTCCCGTAGGAGCGCCCCTTGGGCGCGATGCCGCGAACGCCGCCGCGCGCCCCGGCCGGCATGCCATGCGCAGGCTGCCGGCGGCGCGGGATCAGCGCTTCTTGCGCACGTACAGGACCAGCGAGTGGTCCTCGATCGCATAGCCGTGGCGGGCGGCGATCTGTTCCTGCAGCCGCTCGATCTCCTCGCTGTGGAACTCGATCACCTTGCCGGTGTCGATGTCGACCATGTGGTCGTGATGCTCGCCGCGGTCGAGTTCGTATACCGCGTGGCCGCCCTCGAAATTGTGCTTGAGCACCAGGCCCGCCGCCTCGAACTGGGTCAGCACCCGGTAGACGGTGGCGAGGCCGATCTCGTCGCCGTGCTCGAGCAGCTGGCGGTAGATGTCCTCGGCGGTCATGTGCCGCGGCTTGGCCTGCTCCAGCAGCTCCAGGATCCGCATGCGCGGATGGGTGACCTTCAAGCCGACCTTGCGGAGGTCCTGCGATTCCATTTCCTCTCCTCGTGGGCCGCGGACGACGCCGCGCCCGCCGTGCCCGACCGCCCGGACGCCGGAGCCGCCCGGCCGCGAACGGCCTGCCGGCGCGCCGCAACCGACCGTGAACGGCGGCGCGCGCCCGCCTCGGCGGGCCGGATCGAGTGTATCATCGGCCAGCTCCGAACCGACCCGCGAGACCGATGCGAATTCCCTCCAAGTCCCTGGCCACGGCCCTGCTCGCCGCCCTGCTGACCGCCGGCTGCGGCGTGCTCTACAAGCAGCCGATCTACCAGGGCAACCTGCTGGAATCGGAGGCCGTCGCGCAGCTGCAGCCGGGCCTGAGCCAGCAGCAGGTGATCGGCCTGCTGGGCACGCCCTCGATCAGCGACCCCTTCCACCACGACCGCTGGGACTACACCAGCAGCCAGCGCCTGGGCCGCAGCGGCCGTACCGAGGTCAAGAACCTGACCCTGTGGTTCGAAGGCGACCAGCTGGCGCGCTGGGAAGGCGACTACTTCCCGGAGCAGGACGAGGAGATCGCCCGCAACGCGCGCAAGCAGTTCGGGCCGAATCTGTCGCGCCGCGAACGCGAGCGCCGCGGCCAGCGGCGCTGACCCCAGCCAGGCGGGCGCTCAGCGCCGGACGCCGCCGGCGCGCCGGCGCCTGGCTTCCTTCGGATCCATCTGCAGCGGGCGCAACAGTTCCACCCGGTCGCCATCGCACAGGCGCTCGTCCGTCTCCACCCGCAGGCCGTGGATCGCGTAGCCGTCGACCTGAGCGAGCAGCTCCGGCTGCAGACACGCCGCCGCCACCGCGTCGGCCACCGTGCTGCCTGCCGCCAGGCGCAGTCGGCGCGCCAGGTGCCGGCGCGGCCAGGCCAGCACCAGCTCGACCGCCAGCGCGCCGCGCCCGGCCTCAGCGGCCATCGGCGGCCACCGGCAGCGGCCCGGGGTCGCCGTCGGCCACGCGCACGAAGTCGTCGACCATGCGGTCGGCCAGTCCCTGGAAGCCGATCGCCAGCGCCGGCGCCAGCAGCCGCGAGACCGGCTCGAACGCCAGGGTGAGCGTGACCTTGCAGGCGCACTCGTCCAGGGCGTGGAACTGCCAGCGCCCGGACAGGCGCCGGAACGGCCCCTCGACCAGGCGCATGTCGATGTGGTGCGGCGGCGCCAGTGTGTTCTCGGTGACGAACCAGGTGCGCAGCGCGCCCATCCGCAGGTCCAGGCGCGCCACCAGCCGGTCCTCGCCGCGCTCGCGCACCTCGGCCGCCACGCACCAGTCGAAGCGGCGCGGATAGGCGGCCACGTCGTTGACCAGCGCGAACATGCGCGCGACGGAGTGCTCGACCAGGGCGGTGCGGCGGATCTCGGGCATCGGATGGCGCGCCCGCCGCGGTCCTGTCGCGGACCGGCGGCTTGGGCGACAATGGCGCGATGGCAGGACAGGCGCGCAAGGATAAAGGAAAAGCCGGCGGCAAGGCCGCGGGCGGCACCATCGCGCTCAACCGGCGCGCGCGCCACGAGTACCACCTCGAACAGCGCTTCGAGGCCGGCCTGGCGCTGCAGGGCTGGGAACTGAAGTCGATCCGCGCCGGCCGCGCCAACATCGGCGAGAGCTACGCGATCGTTCGCGGCGGCGAGCTGTTCCTGTTCGGCGCGCAAATGACCCCGCTGGTCTCCGCCTCCACCCACGTGGTCGCCGACGAGCGCCGCACTCGCAAGCTGCTGCTGCACCGGCACGAGATCGACCAGCTGGTCGGAAAGCTCGAGCGCGAGGGCTACACCCTGGTCCCGACCGCGCTGTACTGGAAAGGCAGCAAGGTCAAGGCCGAACTGGCGCTGGCGCGCGGCAAGCAGTCGCACGACAAGCGCGAGGCCAGCCGCGAACGCGACTGGCAGCGGGAGAAGCAGCGGGTGCTGCGCCGGCACAACCGCGACGCCTGAGGCGCCCACCGCGCGCGGGCCCGGGCTCAGCGCTCGTGCAGCTCCGCCGGCAGCGAGAACCAGAACGTCGCCCCCCTGCCCTCGCTGCCCTCGGCGCGGATGTCGCCGCCGTGGCGGTCGACGATGCGCTTGACCGAGGCCAGTCCGATGCCGTGCCCGCTGAACTGCGATTCGCTGTGCAGCCGCTGGAACGGGCGGAACAGCTTGTCGGCGTACTCGGGCGCGAAGCCGGCGCCGTTGTCGCGCACGAAGAACTCGCGCGCGCCGTCGTCGCGCGGCTCGCCGGGACCGACCTCGATCCGGCCCGGGTCGCGCCCGCGGGTGAACTTCCAGGCGTTCTCCAGCAGGTTCTGCAGCAGGTTGCGCACCAGGGTCGGGTCGCCGCCGGCGCGCAGGCCGTCCGCGATCTCGACCTCGACCCGGCGCCCCGGCTCGGCGTTGCGCAGCTCGGCGACGATCTCCCGCGCCATCCGGCTCAGGTCCAGCTCGGCCAGGTTGAGTTCGCTGCGGCTGAGCCTGGACATCTTCAGCATCGACTCGATCAGGTTGCCCATCCGCGAGGCCGCCTTGCGCACGCGGTCGAGGTAGTCGCGGCCGGCGTCGTCCAGGCGCTCGCCGTAACGCTCCACCAGCAGCCGGCTGAAGCCCTCGATCGCGCGCAGCGGGGCGCGCAGGTCGTGGGAGACGTTGTAGGCGAACATCTCCAGCTCGCGGTTGGCCGCGCTCAGCTCGCGCGTGCGCAGCGCCACCCGCGCCTCCAGCGTGCGGTTGAGCGCGTGCACCTTGGCCTCGGCGCGGATGCGGTCGGTGACGTCGTCCACCTGCACCAGCCGGGTGACGTCCTGCCCGATCTTGCCCGGCACCGGGGCGAAGATCAGCTGCGCGTGGCGCAGTTCGCCGTGGCGGTACAGCTGCCGGGTGGTGCGGTAGACGCCCTCGGCGACCGGCTCCAGGTCGGCATCGTCGGTGCCCGCGCCGCCCTCGAACAGGGCGGCGAAGCGCTCCCCTACCAGCATGTCCGGATCGCGCCCGAGGATCTGCCCGAGCGCCGGGTTGGCCTCGACGATCCGGCCCTCGTTGTCGAGCAGGGCCTTGCCGATCGGCGAATACAGCATCGCGTTGCGGAACCGGCGCTCGCTGCGCCGGTAGTTCTCGGTCATGCGCGTGGCGATCGCGGTGGCGCGCGCCTCGGTGCGCGCCAGCAGCAGCGCCAGCGCGAACAGCAGCAGCGCGGTGAGCAGGCCGAGCAGCAGCAGGGTGTTGGTCGCGGCCACGCGCGGCGCGGCGACGTCCAGCGGTCCGGATTCGATGTCGAAGCGCCAGCTGCGCCCGTGCAGGTCGACGGTCACCGTGTGCACGAAGGCCGGCGGCGGCGCGTCGTCGGGCCGCGGATCGCTGTGCAGCAGCACCGGTTCGCCGTCGGTGGTGTCGTGCAGCACGAAGCGCATGCCGCGGCGGCCGCCCAGGGTCGCGTCGAGGAAGCCGCCGACCCGGAACGGCATGTAGACCCAGCCCTGCATCGACAGGCGCCGGGCCTGGACGTTGCCGGGCACGTCGCCGGCGCGGTACACAGGGGCGTACAGCAGCACCGCGTTGACCGGCGCGCCGCCGTCCTGCACCAGGTGCACCAGCCCGGTCAGCCTCGCCAGGCCGGTATCGCGGGCGGCGCGCATCGCCGCCTGGCGGACCGGCTCGGAATACATGTCGAAGCCGATCGCGTCCAGGTTCTCGCGTGTCTTCGGCTCCAGGTACAGGATCGGGCCGTAGTGCTCGCGGACCCCGTGCGGGCGGATCTCGAACAGGCCCTGGCCCGCGGCCCGGGTGTCGAGCTGCAGCTGCTCCAGCCCCGCGGGCGTGAGATAGGGCGCGAAGCCGAGGCCGAGCACGGCCGGGAAGCGGCGGCCGATGTCCAGCCCGTCCACGTAGGCCTTCCATTGCCGCGGGGTGGGCCGCGCCACGGTGCCGAACAGGGCCACGCCGCCGCGCAGCACCAGTTCGTGCTGTTGCGAGCGCCGGGTGACGCGTTCGACCAGCTCCTGGGCATCGGCCTGGAAGCGCAGCTCGGCGCGTTCGATCTCGCGTTCGCGCGCCTCGCGCCAGGCCAGCACCACCAGCACCGACGAGCCGACCAGCACCGCCAGCGCCAGCAGGTAGCCGCGGGTCAGCCAACGCCGCGTCCGGCGCCGGTCTTCCTGCTCGCCTTCGTGCTGCGGTTCGTCGTCGGCCGGGACGCTCATCCGGGCAAGCATACCGAAAGCGCGGCGGCGGCCGCGCACCGGCCCGGGCGCGGCCGCCGCCCTGAATCGCGGCTGTGGCGCGGCCGGCGCCGGCTTGTGCCCGGCCCCGCCGCCCCTATACTGGCCGGGTTCGGCGACGAAACGACGGTTCCCGGGGGTGCACTGGCTTCGACGGGGGTCGCGAAATCGACCGGCGCATGCCGAGGGGGTAGCTTTCCTCGTTAATCCAGCTGCAAAAACTCAGACGCCAACGACGACGTCTACGCTCTCGCCGCTTAAGGCGTAAGCCCCGAACCCACTTGTGCCTGTGCTCGTGGATGTAGGGTCATCATCACAGGATCGGCCATGGCGGCGACCCGTCAACCATGGCTCCAATGAAGCGGGTGTGTCCCGCGGCGTGCTTCGCACGTCGTGTTGCCGCGGGACGAGAA
>JBKHXI010000071.1:0-2605 GCA_046566095.1 Gammaproteobacteria bacterium
GCGCCTCCGGCTACCTGGTCAAGGACAGCGCCGCCGCCGAGCTGCTGGCGGCCGTGCGCAGCCTGCATGCCGGGCGCGGGCATTTCGGGCCGCAGGCGGCGCGGGCCCTGGCCGAACAGATGCAGCACCCCGACCGGCCGGTCGAGGATCCCTACGGCCGGCTGACCGCGCGCGAGCGCGAGGTCTTCCACCTGATCGCCGAAGGCCTGACCACCAAGGAAATCGCGCGCCAGCTCGGCATCAGCGCCAAGACCGCCGAGAACCACCGGGCGCGGGTGCTGGGCAAGGTCGGGGTGCGCAACACCGCCGAACTGGTCCGCTACGCGCTGCGGCGTGGCCTGCTGGACTGAGCGACGCGGCCCGGCGCGGTGGGGAACGACCCCTGCCGTGTCGGACATCGCGCGGACTGGGCCTGTCGCACATCCGGCGTCCGGCCCGCGCTTGGCCGTAGAATCCGGGAGAACCCGCCCGGAGTCCGGAAACATGAAGGCATGGCGTCGACTCGCCCTGGTTCCCGTCGCCCTGGTTCCCGTCGTTCTGGCGCTGGCCGCCTGTTCCTCGGGTCCGGTGCGCCGCGTCTCCGAGCCGGCCGCCAGCATCCAGCAGCTCACCGTAGCGGCCGACGGCCGCTGGAGCGTGGACCTGCGGATCAACAACTACAGCAGCGTGCCGATGCGCTTCGACCGGGTGTCGCTGGCGCTGACCGTCGACGGCGAATCCGCCGGCACCCTGAACGGCACGCCCGCGATCACAATCGGGCCCGAGTCTGCCGACGTGACCACCCTGTCGCTGGCGCCGACTGCCGCCGCGCGGCTGCGGGTCGCCGATGCGCTGGCGTCGCGCCGCGGCGTGCAGTACACCCTTGCCGGCCGGGTCGACGCGATCGCCGACGGCGGTTCGAGCCGAAGTTTCGAGATCGATCGCCGCAGCACCCTGAGCCCCGTGCCCGGGCTGCCCGGCGTGATGCGCTGACGGCGCAAGGCGCGGCATGAGCATCTACCAGGCGCCCCTGGACGACATCCGCTTCGTCCTGGACGAACTGCTCGACGCGCCTGCCCTGTTCGCGCGCCTGGGATTCGACCAGGCGAGCCCGGACGTGGTCCACGCGGTGCTGGCGGAAGGCGCGCGCTTCGCCGAGTCGGTGCTGGCCCCGCTCAACGCGGTCGGCGACCGCGAAGGCTGCCGCTTCGACAAGGACACCGGCGCGGTCGCCACGCCCACCGGCTTCGCCCGGGCCTACGCGCAGTATGTCGAGGCCGGCTGGCCGGGGCTCAACGCGCCCGTGGAATCCGGCGGCCAGGGCCTGCCGCACACCCTGGGCGTGCCGGTCAAGGAGATGATCGACGCGGCGAACCTCGCCTGGGGCAACTTCCCGCTGCTCTCGCACGGCGCCACCGAGGCGCTGCTGCACCACGGCGACGACTGGCAGAAGCGGGTGTTCCTGCGGCCCCTGGTCGAGGGCCGCTGGACCGGCACCATGTGCCTGACCGAACCGCACTGCGGCACCGACCTGGGCCTGCTGCGCACCCGCGCCACGCCGCGCGACGACGGCAGCCACGACCTCGACGGCACCAAGATCTTCATCACCGCCGGCGAGCACGACCTGGCCGAGAACATCGTCCACCTGGTGCTGGCGCGGCTGCCCGACGCGCCCGCCGGCAGCCGCGGCATCTCGATGTTCGTGGTGCCGAAGTTCAGGGTCGGGCGCGACGGCGCGATCGGCGAACGCAACGGCGTGCGCGCCGGCGCCATCGAACACAAGATGGGCATCCACGGCTCGGCCACCTGCGTGCTGAACTTCGACCGGGCCCAGGGCTGGCTGGTCGGCGCCCAGCACCGCGGCCTGCAGGCGATGTTCGTGATGATGAACACCGCGCGCCTGGCCGTGGGCCTGCAGGGCCTGGGACTGTCCGACCGTGCGCTGCAGAACGCGCTGCGCTATGCCCGCGAACGGCTGCAGGGGCGCGCGCCGCGCGGGCCCGCGTACCCGGACCGTCCGGCCGACCCGATCCTCGTCCACCCCGACGTGCGCCGGATGCTGCTGACCTGCCGGGCGCTGGTCGAGGGCGGGCGCATGCTCGCCTGCCACGCCGGCACCCTGGTCGACATCGCCGCCCATGCGCCCGACGCCGCAGAGCGCGCCGATGCCGAGGCCCTGCTCGGCTTCCTCACCCCGATCGTCAAGGCTTGCCTGACCGAATGGGGCGTGGAATGCACCTACCACGCCCTGCAATGCTTCGGCGGCCACGGCTACATCGTCGAGCACGGAATGGAACAGCTCGCGCGCGATGCCCGCATCACCACGCTCTACGAAGGCACCACCGGCATCCAGGCGCTGGACCTCACCGGCCGCAAGCTGCTGCAGCAGGAAGGCGCGGGGCTGCGGGTGCTGCTCGGCATGATCGAGGGCTTCTGCCGCCGGCACGAAGGCGACGATGCGCTGTCCGAGTTCGTCGGCCCGCTGCGCGACAAGGCCTCGGAGTTGGGCCGGCTTTCGCAGGCCATCGCCTCGCGCGCTGCGCGCGACCCGGCGGAGATCGGCGCCGCCGCGTACGACTACCTGTTCCACTGCGGCTACGTGGCGCTGGCCTACTGGTGGGCGCGC
>JBKHXI010000072.1:0-4510 GCA_046566095.1 Gammaproteobacteria bacterium
TGGAAGATGCATGGCGACCGCGCCTTCGCCATCCGGCTGCTGGACGAGGTGGCCGCGGCGATGGCGCCGGCGGGGGTGGAGCGGCTGGTGCTGCCGCCGTTCCCGTACCTGGCCGAGCTGGTCGGGCGCTACGGCGCCGGCGGGCTCGCCTTCGGCGCCCAGGACCTCAGCGAACACGACCAGGGGGCGCGCACCGGCGAGGTCTCCGGCGCGATGCTGATGGACGTCGGCGCCCGCCATGTCCTGGTCGGGCATTCCGAGCGCCGCCAGTACCATGCCGAGGACGACGGCCTGGTCGCGCGCAAGCTGCTGGCCGCGCGCCGCGCCGGCCTGGCGCCGGTGCTGTGCGTCGGCGAATCGCTGGAGGAGCGCGAATCCGGGCGGACCGAGCAGCGGCTGCGCGCGCAACTGGCGGCGGTGCTGGACGCCGGCGGGGCCGGGGCCCTGGAAGGCGCGGTGCTGGCCTACGAGCCGGTCTGGGCGATCGGCACCGGACGCACCGCCAGCCCGGAGCAGGCGCAGGCCGCGCACGCCTTCCTGCGTGGCGAGGTCGCGGCCCGCGATGCTAGAATCGCCGGCTCGCTGCCGATCCTCTACGGCGGCAGCGTGAAGGCCGACAACGCCGCGGCCCTGTTCGCCCAGCCCGACATCGACGGTGGCCTGGTGGGCGGCGCGTCGCTGGCGGCCGCGGACTTCCTGGCCATCGTCGACGCGGCAGCGGCCTGAGCAGGCCGCGCGCCGGCGCGGCCGCAACCCACTTCCATCGCAGGCCCGACCATGCTGGTGATCCTCAACGTCGTCTACGTGCTGCTCGCGATCGCGATGATCGCGCTGATCCTGATGCAGCGCGGCGCGGGTGCGCAGGCCGGCTCCGGCTTCGGCGCGGGCGCCTCGGCGACCGTGTTCGGCGCCACCGGCGCCTCCAATTTCCTGTCCAAGGCCACCAAGTGGCTGGCGATCGCGTTCATGCTGATCGCCCTGTTCATGGCCTGGCACGCCACCCGCAGCGCGGCGCCGGTGCCGGTGTCGCAGGACCTGGGCGTGATGGCCGAACTGCCGGAAGCGCCGGCCGCCCCGCAGGCGGAACTGCCCGCCGCGCCGGCTCCCGGCACCGCGACGCCGGAGCTGCCGGCCGGCGAGGTCCCGGCGGCGCCGCCGGCCACGCAGGACGCGCCGGCGCCGGCCGACGGGGAAGGCTGAACGGCGTAGAATGATGGACCCCGCGCGCGGGCGTGCGCGGTACCGCTTGCCCAGGTGGCGGAATTGGTAGACGCACTACCTTGAGGTGGTAGCGACTTCGGTCGTGGGGGTTCGAGTCCCCCCTTGGGCACCAATCGACGGGCCGCAGGCCCCGTGCGCCGGCCGGCGAGGGCCGGACCGCCACGGGGCGGCGCTCCAGCAAGGGCCGCGCTGGCGGCCGGTAGCCAAGAGAACAACGCGTGCTGGCCGAATACCTGCCGACCCTGCTGTTCCTGATCGTCGCCACCGGCGTCGGCGTGGCGCTGTTGCTGGTCGGCCGGATCCTGGGGCCGCAGCGGCCGCACGCCGAGAAACTCTCCCCCTACGAATGCGGCTTCGCCCCGTTCGAGGACGCGCGCATGCGCTTCGACGTGCGCTACTACCTGATCGCCATCCAGTTCATCGTGTTCGACCTGGAAATCATCTTCATCGTGCCCTGGGCCACCGTGTTCCGCGAACTCGGGGTGCTGGGGCTGATCGAGATGGCCATCTTCGCCGGCATGCTGCTGCTGGGCTTCATCTACGTCTGGAAGAAGGGTGCCTTGGAATGGGAGTGAGCCAGACGCTCGGCCGGCTGATGCACAACCCGCTGCCCGAGGGGCGGCTGGACGACATCCTGCGGCCGGAAGGCGACAACCCGCTGCTGGAGAAGGGTTTCGTCACCACCAGCGCCGACGCGCTGTGGAACTGGGCGCGGACCGGCTCGATGTGGCCGATGACCTTCGGCCTGGCCTGCTGCGCGGTGGAGATGATGCACGCCGGCGCCGCGCGCCTGGACCTGGACCGCTACGGCGTGGTGTTCCGCCCGTCGCCGCGCCAGTCCGACGTGATGATCGTCGCCGGCACCCTGGTCAACAAGATGGCCCCGGCGCTGCGCAAGGTCTACGACCAGATGCCCGATCCCAAGTGGGTGATCTCGATGGGCAGCTGCGCCAACGGCGGCGGCTACTACCACTACTCCTACGCGGTGGTCCGCGGCTGCGACCGGATCGTGCCGGTGGACATCTACGTGCCGGGTTGCCCGCCGACCGCCGAGGCCCTGGTCTACGGCATCCTGCAGCTGCAGAAGAAGATCCGCCGCGCCGCCCAGAATCCGTTCACCGGCACCGCGCCCAGCGGCGCGTCCGAGGCCGCCGCGCGGGGGCGGGCATGAGCCGGACGGCCCTGGACTTCGCCGCGCGCCTGCGCGAGCGCTTCGCCGGCGGCAGCGTGGACGTGGCGCTGCCGCGCGGCGAGCTCACCCTCGAGGTGGAGGCCGGCGCCTGGCGCGCGACCTGCCTCGCGCTGCGCGACGAGTTCGGCTTCGAGCAGCTGGTCGACCTGTCGGGCGTGGACTACCTGGGCTACGGCGCGGACGAGTGGGACACCGAGGTGTCCTCCGAGGGTTTCTCGCGCGGCGTGGAAGGCGCGGGCCCGGGCCGCTTCGGCTGGGGCCAGGCGCCCAGCGCCGAGAGCGACGCCGGCGAGATCCCGCTGCGCGACGTCGCCGGGCGCCGCTTCGCCGTGGTCGCGCACCTGCTGTCGCTGCGGCACAACCGGCGCCTGCGGGTGCGATGCTTCGCGGCCGACGACGCGTTGCCGGTGGTCGACTCGGTGGAGCCGGTCTGGGCCGGCGCCAACTGGTTCGAGCGCGAGGCCTTCGACCTGTTCGGCATCGTCTTCGCCGGGCACCCGGACCTGCGCCGGATCCTCACCGACTACGGCTTCGTCGGCCACCCGTTCCGCAAGGACTTCCCGCTGATCGGCAACGTCGAGGTCCGCTACGACCCCGAGAAGCAGCGCGTGGTGTACGAGCCGGTGACCTCGGTCGAGCCGCGGGTGCTGGTGCCGCGGGTGATCCGCGACGACGCCCGCTACGGCACCGCCGAGGGCGAACAGGACGAGGTCCGCCACGGCCGCGCCGGCGGGCGCGGCGCCGCACGCGCCTCCACCGCCGCTTCCGCCGGTTCCGGGGAGGACGCGCGATGAGCGCCTCCGTGGACAGCCGCGGCCTGGCCGCGGCCGGCGCGGCGGCGCCGGGGAATGTGTCGGGGAACGCGCCGGGGAACGGTTCCGGGCTGCGCACCCCGCCCGAGATCCGCAACTACACGCTGAACTTCGGCCCGCAGCACCCGGCCGCGCACGGCGTGCTGCGCCTGATCCTGGAGATGGACGGCGAGACCGTGGTCCGCGCCGACCCGCACGTCGGACTGCTGCACCGCGGCACCGAGAAGCTGGCCGAGTCCAAGCCGTTCAACCAGTCGATCGGCTACATGGACCGGCTCGACTACGTGTCGATGATGTGCAACGAGCACGCCTACGTGCGCGCCATCGAGACCCTGATGGGGATCGAGGCGCCCGAGCGCGCGCAGTGGATCCGCACCCTGTTCGACGAGGTCACCCGGATCCTCAACCATCTGATGTGGGTGGGTTCCAACGCGCTGGATCTGGGCGCGATGGCGGTGTTCCTGTACGCGTTCCGCGAGCGCGAGGAACTGATGGACGTGTACGAGGCGGTGTCGGGCGCGCGCATGCATGCGACCTACTACCGCCCCGGGGGCGTCTACCGCGACCTGCCGGAGCGCATGCCGAAGTACCGCGAGTCGCCCTGGCGCAAGGGCGAGAAGCTCAAGCGCTTCAACGCCTGGCGCGAAGGCTCGATGCTCGATTACCTGGAGGCGTTCGCGGCCGACTTCCCGAAGCGGGTCGACGAATACGAGACCCTGCTCACCGACAACCGCATCTGGAAGCAGCGTACCGTCGGCATCGGCGTGGTCAGCCCGGAGCAGGCGCTGGAGTGGGGCATGACCGGGCCCATGCTGCGCGGCTCCGGCATCGCCTGGGACCTGCGCAGGAAGCAGCCGTACGCGCGCTACGACCAGGTCGAGTTCGACATCCCCGTGGGCGTCAACGGCGACTGCTACGACCGCTACCTGGTGCGCGTGGCCGAGATGCGCCAGTCGACCCGGATCATCGAGCAGTGCGTGCGCTGGCTCAAGGCCAACCCCGGCCCGGTGATGCTGGACAACTACAAGGTCGTCCCTCCGAGCCGCGAGGACATGAAGGACGACATGGAAGCGCTGATCCACCACTTCAAGCTGTTCACCGAAGGCTACTGCGTGCCCGCCGGCGAGACCTACGCCGCGGTCGAGGCGCCGAAGGGCGAGTTCGGCTGCTACCTGGTGAGCGACGGCGCGAACAAGCCCTTCAGGTGCAAGCTGCGCGCGCCGGGCTTCGCCCACCTGTCGAGCATGGACGCGATCGTCAAGGGCCACATGCTGGCCGACGTGGT
>JBKHXI010000073.1:0-19474 GCA_046566095.1 Gammaproteobacteria bacterium
CCTGTCCAGGGATCCGATCAAGCAGGTCCCTCGCTGCGCTCGGGACGACAGTTTCCAGGGCCTACGCTTCAGCGAAGAACGCCGCCACGTCCCCGACCTCGCGCGTGCGCGGCAGCGGCGGCAGCGAATCGAGGAACACCCGCCCGTAGCTCCTGCCCGACAGCCGCGGATCGCACAGCACCAGCACCCCGCGGTCGCTCTCGTTGCGGATCAGCCGGCCCGCGCCCTGCTTGAGCGCGATCACCGCCTGCGGCAGCTGCTCGTCGCGGAACGGGTTGCCGCCGGCGCGGCGCACCGCCTCCAGCCGCGCCTCGAACACCGGGTCGTCGGGCGCGGCGAACGGCAGCTTGTCGATCGCCACCACGCTCAGCGCCTCGCCGGCCACGTCCACCCCCTCGCGGAAGCTGGCCGCGCCCAGCAGCACGCCGTTGCCGGAGGCGCGGAACTGCTGCAGCAGCAGGTGCCGCGGCGCCTCGCCCTGCACGAACAGCGGCCACGGCCCGCCGCGCAGCGCCTGCGCCGCCTCGCGCAGCGCCCGGTGCGAGGCGAACAGCACGAAGGCGCGCCCGCGCGAGGCCTCCAGCACCGGCCACAGCGCCTGCACCAGCGCGTCGGTATAGCCGCGGCTCATCGGCTCGGGCAGGCGCGGCGGCAGGTAGCACAGAGCCTGCGCGTTCCAGTCGAAGGGGCTGGGTTCGAGCAGCGTGTCCGGCGCCTCCAGCCCCAGCCGCCGGGCGATGTGGTCGAAACCGCCGGCCACCGCCAGGGTGGCGGAGGTGAACACCCAGGCCGCCCGCGACTGCGCGCGGTGCGCGGCCAGCGGCCCCGACACGTCCAGCGGCGTGCGGGCCAGCCGGAAGCCGCGCGGCGACAGTTCGAACCAGTGGACCGAAAGTTCGGAAATGGAGGGGGAAATGGGGTCAGAGTCATTTTCTGGCGGGTTGTCTCCGCATGCCGGCGCAACGTCGGCAGAAAATGACTCTGACCCCATTTCCCCCGACCCCATTTCCCTCATTTCCTCGCCTGCCCCACGCCAGCGCCCGAGCCGCGCGCCGAACTCGCGCGCCCGCGCATGGCAGCCCTCCAGCCCGGGCGAGGCCTCGCGCAGCGGCGCCAGCGCCTCGGCGAGCCCGGCCAGGGCCTCGCCCAGGCCCGCCAGTCCATCGGCCGCTTCTTCGAGGCGCAGGAGCTGGTTGCGGGTACCGCGCTGCGGCAGCGGCTCGAGCGCGGCCCGCAGCGCCCGCACCGCGTGTTCCAGCCGCTGCGCCGGCGCCTGCAGCAGCGCCAGCGCGCCCGGCACGTCGCGGCATTCGGACAGCGCGTCGCGGGCGAGCTCCACCAGCGGCCGCGCGCTGAGCGTCTCGCCGAAGAACTGCGCCGCCAGGTCCGGCAGCTGGTGCGCCTCGTCGACCACGAAGGCCTCGGCGCCCGGCAGGATCTCGCCGAAACCCTCCTGCTTCAGCGCCAGGTCCGCCAGCAGCAGGTGGTGGTTGACCACGACCAGGTCCGCGGCCTGCGCGCGCTGGCGCGCCTGGACCACGAAGCACTCGTCCCAGAACGGGCACTCGCTGCCGAGGCAGTTGTCGGCGGTGCTGGTGACCTGCGGCAGCAGCGGCGAATCCTCCGGCAGCGCCTCGAGCTCGGCCATGTCGCCGGCCCGGGTGCGTCCGGCCCAGGCCACGATCCGCTGGAACTGGGCGGCCTGCTCGCGCCCGCCGGGCCTGGGCTCGCCCTTGGCCTGCTCCAGCCGGTAGCGGCACAGGTAGTTCGCGCGGCCCTTGAGCAGCGCGGTCTTCAGGCCGACGCCGAGCGCGTCGCGGACCCGCGGCAGGTCGCGGTGGTAGAGCTGGTCCTGCAGCGCGCGGGTGCCGGTGGAAACGATGGTGCGCAGGCCCGAGAGCAGCGCCGGCACCAGGTAGGCATAGGTCTTGCCGGTGCCGGTGCCGGCTTCGGCCAGCAGTTCGCCGCGCGTCTGGAAGTTGCGGGCGACGGCCTCGGCCAGCCGCTGCTGGGCCGGCCGCGGCACGAAGCCGGGCAGGTCGCGGGCCAGGGCACCGCCCTCGGAGAGGGCTGCACGGCTGCTTGCGGCGAGATCGGGCATCGGGCGTAGGTTTGGGGGGGCTGGGGTCAGGGGCTGGCCGCGGCTGGGGCCGGGGCTGGGGCTGGGGTCAGAGTCATTTTCTGGATGGATGCGAGGGATCCCCAGTTCGTTTCCAGAAAATGACTCTGACCCCTGTTCTTGCCCGTTCCTCCTGTTCTTCCCCTGTTCCCCCGGTCAATAACGCGTGGGCCCCTGCACCCTGCAGGCGGCGATGCGCTCGCGCGCCGCGGCCGCAGCTGCAGCGTCACCCGCCGCCAGCCGCGCCTGCTCGACCGTGGCCCAGTGCCGGCGGCACAGCGGGCCGACCCGGGCGCCGAGTTCGTGGGCCCGCAGCGCCAGGCGCTCGGCCTGGGCGAGGTCGCCGAGCAGGACCGCGAGTTCCGCGCGCTCCTGCAGCAGGGCCGGATCCTCGGGCGCGACCGCCAACGCCGCGTCCAGCGCGGCCGCGGCGTCGGCATGGCGGCCCTCGGCCTCGGCGCGGGCGGCGCCTGCATGCAGGTCCCCGACCTGCGGATCGCGCAAGGGCTGCACCGCCAGTTCGCCGTCGCCGCTCGCCCCGGCGGCGCGGATCGCCGCGACCATCTGCGCGGGCGTTGCCGTCAGCGGCGCCGGGACCGCAGCCGGCGGCAGCGGCGGCGCGCTGGCGCAGGCGGCCAGGGCCAGCAGCGCGGCGAGGCCGGCGACCCGCGGGCTCATCGCGGCAGCTCCGGCTCGCGTTCCGGCGGCGGCGCTTCGCGCGCCGGGTCGCGGCGCTCGCCCCAGCCGAACCAGTCGCGCCAGCTGCGCTCGCCCGCGCCGTCCTCGTCGCCTTCGTAATACGGATCCGCCTGCGGTACGTAGCACGGACGATAGGGCGGCACGAACCCGGCGACGAAGGCGAAGCGCCGGGCGCCGGGGCAGTCGGCGTCGGTGGCGTGCGACTGCACGATCCACTGCCAGTCCAGGCCCTCGCTGCCGACCTCGAGCGTCGCGCTCGGCAGGCGCCCGAAGATGCCCGACCAGACCCGCATCGCGCCGGTCGCGCCGTACAGGCCCGTGGCCTCGTTCTGGTCGTTGCCGACCCAGACCACCGCCAGGTGGTCGCCGGTGTAGCCGGCGAACCAGCTGTCGCGGCCGTCGTTGCTGGTGCCGGTCTTGCCGGCCGGCTGCAGCCGGCCCAGGTTGTCGCGCAGCAGCGCGCGCCCGGTGCCCGAGGTGACCGAGTGCTGCAGGGCCAGCGTCACCAGGCGCGCGGCGATGGCGTCGCCCTCCTGCGCCGGCGCCGGGGCGTTGTCGTAGCGATTGAGCGCCCGGCCTTCCGCATCCAGCACGCCGCGCACCGCGTGCAGCGGCTGGATCCGGCCGCCGGAGGCGAGGAACTGGTAAAGCTGGGCCATGGCGTACGGGCTCTGGTCGACCGAGCCCAGGATCAGCGCCGGGTTCGGCGTGGCCTCGATCCCGGCGAGGGTGCGGACCAGGTCGGCCAGCCGCTCCGGCCGCACCTGCATGCCGACCCGCACCGTGGCCTGGTTGTAGGACTGCGCCAGGGCGTCGATCAGGCGCACGGTGCCGTGGCTGCGCCCGTCGGAATTCTCCGGCGACCAGCTGCGGCCGTTGCCGAGGTTGACCGTCACCTTCGAATCGTCGATCCAGCTGGCCAGCGACCACTGCCCGGGCTGCGCCAGCGCAAGCATGTACACGAACGGCTTGAGCAGCGAGCCGACCGGGCGCTTGGCCTCGACCGCGCGGTTGAAGCCGGGCCTGGCGAACTCGCGGCCGCCGACGACCGCGACCACCTGGCCGGTGTGCACGTCGGTGACCACCAGGCCGGCCTCCAGCGGCGGACGCCGCGCGTTGCGCAGCGCCTCCAGGGTGCGGGTCACCGCCCCTTCCGCGTACGCCTGGGCGGCCGGCGACATCCCGGTCATCACCTGCAGGTTGGCGCCGGCCAGGGCGTCGGCCGGGTAGTCGCGCGCCAGCTGGCGGCGCACCAGGTCCACGTAGGCGGGGAAGCGGTTGGCGACGCTGCCGGGCTGCTCGGTGACCCCGAGCGGGCGCGCCACCGCGGCCTGGTGCGCGGCCGCGTCGATCAGCCCGGTCTCGCGCATCTTGTCGAGCACGAAGTCGCGGCGCTCCCGCGCCCGCTGCGGATGCCGGCGCGGGTCGTAGTAGGAGGGGCCGCGGATGATGCCGATCAGCAGCGCGATCTGCTCGGTGGACAGGTCGCGCAGGTCGCGCCCGAACCAGAACTCCGAGGCCGCGGCCACGCCGTGGATCGCCTGCGCGCCGCGCTGGCCGAGGTAGACCTGGTTGAGGTAGGTCTCCAGGATCGTGCGCTTGTCGTAGCGCGCCTCGATCAGCATCGCGTACAGGATCTCGTTGAACTTGCGGGTGTAGGTCACCTCGCGGCCGATGCCGAGCAGGCCGCTGCGCGCCAGCTGCTGGGTCAGGGTGCTGGCGCCCTGGCGGGTCTCGCCGGCGCGCAGGTTCACCCACAGCGCGCGGACCATGCCGGACAGGTCGATGCCGCGGTGGCGGACGAAGTCGCGGTCCTCGACCGCCTGCAGGCCGGTGATCAGCAGCTCCGGCACCTCCTCCAGCTGCACCAGGCGGCGCTCTTCCTGCTTCTGGCCGTACAGGGTGGCGATCCGCGCCGGGTCCAGCCGCGCCGCCTGCAGCGCCTGGTCGCGGGCGGCATCGGCCAGCGAGGCCACCCGGCCGCCGGACAGCCGCACCGCCAGCCGCCGCGGCGCGACCTGGCCGTCGACGTCGTGGAAGCCGCGGCTGGCGATCAGCCAGCGGCCCTCGGCGCGCGCGTAACTGCCCGGCCGCACCCCGGCGCCGTCCTCGCGGTAGCCGGCCGCGTCCAGTTCGGTCTTGAGCGTGGCCGCGTCCATCGCCAGCCCCGGCCGCAGCTCCAGCGGCCGGGCGTAGACCCGGGTCGGCAGCTGCCATTGCAGCTGCCCGAAGCGCTCCCCCACCTGGTGGTTGAGGTAGAGCATGTACGGCAGAAGGAAGCCCAGCCCCAGCCCGGCGGCGGCCAGCAGCCAGGTCAGCGCCCGCCGCTGCCAGTCGGGGCCGGGCGCGCGGTCGTCGTCCAGCGCGTCGAAGTCGTCGTCGGGATCGAAGCGGGCCACGGGGGATGCGACAATGCAGGTGCGCCTGCGGAACGGCGAGTCTAGCGCAGGCTCCCGGGGCCGTATCGCACCAGCGGCCCCGCGCAGGCGGCCAGCCCTGATCCATTCACCGAGCAGTCACAGCGTGCTGACCGAAACCATGTTCCAGCTCCGGCGGTGGTCGGCGCGCCTGCATCGGACGACCCGAAGCGCACTGTCGCGGGGCGTGGTCCCCACCGTCCGGAAATTGTTCGCGACACCGGCGCCTGCCCCGTCCGGACATCATGGCCCCCTGCCCGCGCCGCCTGCTGCGGCCCCCGCAGCCGGAACGGTGCTCGTGGTGGACGCGATGCCGCCCACGCCCGACCGGGACTCCGGTTCGCTGCGGCTGTGCAACATCATGGGTCTGCTGCGCGAACGCGGCTATCGGGTCTGCTTCCTGGCCGACGACGGCACCGCCCCGGATCGAACGGACGCGGACCCCGCGATCGCCGGGGTCGAGGTCCTGCAGGAAGCGCCGGTCGACTGGCTCCGTGGCGAAGGTGCCCGGCTGCGTGCGGCCATCCTGTGCCGGCACCAGGTCGCACTGCCCTGGATCCCCCTGTTGCGCAAGTACGCGCCGCAGGCGCGCCTGATCTTCGACACGGTGGATGTCCACCACATCCGGGAACAGCGGGAGGCGGCGCAGCGCGGTTCCCGCCTGCTTGGACGCCATGCCCGCGCGACGCGGCGGCGCGAATGCGCAGCGGCAGCGCGTGCGGACGCGACCTGGGTGGTCAGCGAGGACGAACGCCGGCACCTCGCGCGCCTGGTGCCGGATGCCCGGATCCGCGTGGTGTCCAACAGCGTGCATCCCATCCGCCCGGGACCGGGCTTCGATGCGCGGCGCGACCTGGTGTTCATCGGCGGACATCGCCATCCGCCCAATACCGATGCGGCCTGGTGGCTGGTGGAGGAAGTCTTCCCGTGCATCCGGGCGCTCCTGCCCGAAGTCAGGCTCCACCTCGTCGGCGACGAAGTTCCGCGCCAGCTTCGCCTCGCGGCCAGCAGACGCGACGGCCTGGAGGTCCACGGGCATGTCCCGGACCTGGCTTCCTACCTGGATGGTTGCCGTGTCGCCGTCGTCCCCTTGCGCTACGGAGCGGGGGTCAAGGGCAAGATCAGCATGAGCATGGCCCACGGCCAACCGGTGGTGAGCACCCGCTGCGGCGTCGAGGGCATGCAGCTGCGCGATGGCGAAGACGTGCTGGTCGCGGACACGGCGCACGGGCTTGCGCACTGCGTGGCCCGCCTCTACGGCGATCGCGCGCTCTGGGAGCGGGTGTCGCAGGGAGGGCTCGCCAACGCCCGCCGGCACTACTCCCTCGAAACCGTGTCCAGGGCCCTCGAACAGGACTTTCCGACGCCCGTTCCGTCGACGGGCCAGCCGCCCGCCCCCTCCGCCTGAGCCCCGAATGCGAATCCTCCTGATCGCATACGAGTTCCCGCCGAGCGCTTCGCCGCAGTCGCTGCGCTGGATCTACCTGGTGCGCGAGCTCGCCCTGCTCGGCGACGATGTGCACGTGCTCACCATCGATCTGGGCGGCACCGGCCACGGTCTGCCGGACCTGCCCGCAAACGTCACCGTGCATCGCACCTGGCCCGGACCCTTCCGCGGCATCGTCGCCTGGCGCCGGAAGCGGCGGCATCGCGATGGGCGGCTGCCGGCGGCCATGCCACGGCCTTCGTCCGCGCCCGCCGGGAAAATGCGGCCAGGGTGGAAGCAATCGGTTTCCGAGGTGCTGCAGCGCATCGCGGCCTGCATCTGGTTTCCCGACCTGCGTGGCGAATGGCGCAGGACCGGCGAGCGCGCATTGCGCACGCTTCTGCCGGTTCTTGCTCCGGACGTCGTGATCAGTTCGCACGAGCCGGCCACCACGCTGGAGCTGGGTTTGACGGCCAGGCGCGCCGGGTTCCGCTGGGTCGCCGACCTCGGCGATCCGGTACTGGCGCCCTACACGCCGGCACGCTGGCGGCGTCGCGCGCAGCGGCTGGAACACCAGGTCTGCCGCGAGGCGGACTGCATTCTCGTGACTGCCGATTCGGCGCTCGAATCCTTGCGTTGCCGGCACGGCAGGACCCACGGGATCGAAGTGCTGACCCAGGGATTCCCCGCCACGCAACCGCAGCCCGAGGCGCATGGGCCGGCCCAGGACGCACCGCTGCATCTGTTCTATGCCGGCAGTTTCTACAGCTTCCGACGCCCGGAAGCGCTGCTCCAGGCCGTACTCGATACGGCCGGCGTCGAGCTCAGCATCGCTTCGATCAACGCCCCCGAATCGATCAGGCGGATCAGCAGCGAACATCCCGGCAGGATCAGGCTGCTGGGTTTCCTGCCCCATGCGGAGGCGCTGCGCCTGCAGCGCCGCGCGGACGTCCTGGTCAGCATCGCCAACTGCGATGCCAGGCAGGTGCCCGGCAAGTTCTACGAATACCTCGGCGCGGCACGACCGGTGCTGCACCTGCACGATGCCAAGCCCGACGACGCGGCTTCCCGCCTGCTGCGGGAGCTGCGCCGCGGCATCGTCTGCAGGAACGAGACCGGCGCCATCGCAGCGCAACTGGCGCGGCTGCAGCAGGCCAAGCGGGCGGGCGCCCTGGACGGAATGTTCCGGCTGGAAATGGATCCGGTGATGGAATACGCGTGGCCGAGGCTGGCGGCCCGGCTCCGCGGAATCCTGGCCCGGGTGCTCGAGGATTCCGCGCCGCGGGGCGGATAGGCCGGCTCGATCGACGCCGACTCCGGCCGCTCCCACGACCGTTGCCGGCAGGGACTGGACCCTAGGGCGATGCCGCGGCCACGCGCGCGGCGAAATCGCGCAGGCCGGGGGCGTCGGGGTCGAGCGCGCGGGCGGCCGCCAGCGCGCGGCGCGCATTGTCCAGTTCGCCCGCGCCCAGGCGCTCGTCGCCGACCGCGATCCAGCGCAGGGCCAGCCGCCGCTGGGCCTCGCGCAGCCGCTCGACGCCTTCGCCGAACTGCCTGCGCGCCTGCAGGCAGTCGCCGGCGCGCGCCAGCCGGTTGCCGCGCAGTTCGCGCTCGAAGCACTCGCCGGCGGCGGCGAGCAGCCGCTGCCCGGCGCGGACCACCGCCGGGTCGCCGGGCGCGAGCGCGCGCGCGGCGCTGTAGTGGTCGAAGGCGCTCGCCCCCGGCGGGGTCATCCAGTCGCCCCGCTCCTGCGCCTTCCAGGCCTCTTCGAGCCGTCTGCCGACCCGGGCGTCGCCGCGGCGCGCCGGCGC
This sequence comes from Gammaproteobacteria bacterium, assembly GCA_046566095.1. GTDB lineage: Bacteria > Pseudomonadota > Gammaproteobacteria > Xanthomonadales > Xanthomonadaceae > CAMPJU01. The sequence continues at coordinate 8,473 of JBKHXI010000073.1, forward strand.
CAGCCGCGCCTGCTGCGCCCGCAAGCGCTGCAGGTGGGCCTCGGCGTCGCGCACCGCCGCCAGGTCCGGCGCGATCGCGCTGGCGCGGGCCAGGGCCTCGGCGGCCGGCGCGAACAGGAAGTCCGAGGCGAAGCGCCGGCTGCGCCGGGCCCAGGCGGCCGCCACCCGTTCCGCGCCGCGCCCGGCTTCCGGGTCCTCCGGGTTGGCGAGGAAGGCCTCGCGGTAGGCGGCCAGGGCGCTGTCCAGGTCGCCCCGGGCCAGGGCCTCGTCGGCGGCCTGGCGCCGGCGCTCGGCGCCGCGGACCAGCAGCGCCTGGGTTTCCGGCAGGTCGACGTGACCGGGATCGTAGCCGCGCGCGCGCCGCACCAGGCTGGCGGCCGCATCCAGACGGTCCTCGGCGAGCGCCGCGCGGGCCTCGGTGAGCAGGTCGGCGAGCGCATCCTCGCGGCCCTCGAGCGCGTCGGTGTCGTCCGGTTGCAGGGCCAGGATCCGGGCGTACAGGGGCAATGCCGCATCGGGGCTGCCGTCCAGGTCTTCGCGCGCGCGGGCGGCGGCGGCGCGGGCCAGCAGGCCGGCCAGGCCGGCATCCACCGCCTCGCGGCGACGCAGGTCCTCGGCCACCGCGTCCAACCGCGCCCGCGGCGCCGACAGTTCGCGGGCCAGGCGCAGCCAGCGATGGGCCTCGGCGAACTGCCCGCGCTCCACCGCCGCGGCGGCGGCCAGCAGCGCCGCCTCGGCCACCCGCGCCAGCCCGGCACGGGCTTCCGCCCGGTCCGGATCCTGCGCCAGGGCAGCTTCGTACAGTTCGCGCGCGCCGCTGCCGTCGGCGGCGCTCAGGCGGCCTTCGGCCAGCGCGGCGCCGGCCTGGTCGAGCAGGCCCTGGGTCCGGGTCTGCGGCCACAGCCGTTCGGACAGCGGCTGGCGCAGTGCGAGCAGCGCCAGCAGAGCCAGCGCGGCGCCCGCCGCGAGCCACCAGGGCCAGCGCGGGCGCGCCGGCCGGGCGCGTCCGCGGCCGTGGCGCATGCCTGCGACCGCCGGCGCGATCGTCCCCGGTTCCGCGCCGCGCCGCGTGCGGTCGGGAGCGGGCGGTTCGGTGGAATGCGGGGGTCGGCTCACGCCGCGAGCATAGCGGCGCGGGCATCAAGGCACGGCGACAGCCTCAGGCGCGGCGCGCCTCCTCGACGCCCGGCAGCCCGGCCAGCTTGCCGAGCAGGTTCGACAACTGCCCGTAGTCGGATACCCGCAGCCGCATCCGCAGCCGCACCCGGCCACCGCCGCGCAGCGGCTCGCCGCGGATCGCGCCCACGTGCACGTCGGCCTGGGCGATGGCGTTGCTGACCTCCTTGAGCAGCGCCTTGCGGTCGACCGCCGTCAGCTGCACGTCGACCTCGTGGCCGCCGCCCTGCCGCCCCCAGTCGACCGGCAGCAGCCGCTGCGGCTGGCGCGCGGCCAGCCGCGCCAGCGCGGGGCAGTCGGCGCGGTGCACGCTGACGCCGCGCCCGACCGTCAGGTAGCCGGCGACGTCTTCTCCGGGCAGCGGCTGGCAGCAGCGCGCGACCTGCACCAGCAGGTTGCCGACGCCCTGCACGGTGAAGTCGGAACTGCGCCGCGGCGCGCGCTCGCGCGGCGGCGTCTGCGCGGCCGGCTCCGCGCCCGCGGCATCCTCGCCCGCCTGCGCGCGCTCGTGCTCGAGCAGCGCGCGCGCCACCTGGTGCGGGCCGACGTCGCCCAGGGCCAGCAGCACGTGCAGCTCGTCCTCGGCGGCGACGTTGAAGCGGCCGAGCACCGGCGCCAGGTCCGCCTGCAGCAGCCCCATCCGCCGCAGCTCCTTCTCCAGCAGCTCGCGTCCCGCCTGCACGTTGCGCGCGCGGTCGAGCTTGTGGAACCAGCTGCGCACCTTCTCGCGCGAGCGCGGGCTGGCCAGGTAGCCGTTGGCCTCGACCAGCCAGTCGCGGCGCGGCTCGGCGGTCTTCGCGGTGAGGATCTCGACCCGGTCGCCGCTGCGCAGCCGGTGGTCGAGCGGCACGATCCGGCCGTCGACCTTGGCGCCGCGGCAGCGGTGCCCGACTTCGGTATGCACGTGGTAGGCGAAATCCAGCGGGGTGGCGCCGGCCGGCAGGTCGACGACCTCGCCGCGCGGGGTCAGCACGTAGATCCGGTCCTCGGCCAGCTCGCTCTCGATCTCGCCCAGCAGCGCGGCCGCGTCGCCGTCGGCGGGCGCCTCCAGCAGCCGCCGCATCCAGGCGATCCGCTTCTCCATCGCCGCGTCCGCATGGCGGCTGCCGCGGCCGCCGCCCTCCTTGTATTTCCAGTGCGCCGCGACGCCGAGCTCGGCCTGCCGGTGCATCTCGAAGGTGCGGATCTGCACTTCCAGGGTGCGGCCTTCCGGGCCGACCACGGCGGTGTGCAGCGACCGGTAGTCGTTGCGCTTGGGCCGGGCGATGTAGTCGTCGAATTCGCTGGGAATCGGCGCCCACAGCGCATGCACCACGCCGAGCGCGGCGTAGCAGGCCTGCACGTCGTCGACCAGCACCCGCACCGCGCGCAGGTCGTACAGCTCCCCGATCGGCACGCCCTTGCGCTGCATCTTCCGCCAGATGCTGTAGATGTGCTTGGGGCGCCCGGCGACTTCCGCGCGGATGCCCTGCTCCGCCAGGGCGGCGGTCAGTTCGCGCCGCGCCTGTTCGATGTGGCGCTCGCGGTCGCCGCGCTTCTCGTCGAGCAGGCTGGCGATGCGCCGGTAGGTGTCCGGTTCCAGGTAGCGGAACGCGAGGTCCTCCAGTTCCCACTTCAGCTGCCAGATGCCGAGCCGGTTGGCCAGCGGCGCATGGATGTCGCGCGTCAGCTGCGCCAGCGCGCGCTGGCGCGCCTGCGGCAGATCCGCGGCGGCGCGCATCCGCGCCAGCTGCCGCGCCAGCAGGATCGGCACCACCCGCAGGTCGCGCACGATCGCCAGCAGCAGCCGGCGCAGGCCCTCGGCGCTGCCGGCGCCGCGCTGTTCGGCGTGCAGGGCCCAGACCTGGGCGGCGGCGCGCTGGCCTTCGACCAGGGATGCGATCGCCGGATGGGCGCGGTCGAAGTCGGCGCCCAGCCGCTCGTGCAGCGCGGGCAGCGCATGCAGCAGGGCCGCCGCGGCCGTCTCCGCGTCGGCCTCCAGCCGCGCCAGCGCCTCCAGGGTGCCGGACAGAACCTGCGGCCGATCGCGCGCCGGGACCGGCCCGCCAGCCGCGGCCGCCGCCCGGGCGAACGCCTCGCGCAGGGCCTCGCCCAGCACCGCGGCCGCCGGCGCGGCCAGCAGCGCGCGCAGCGCCTCGGGCGACAGCGGCGGGATTTCGGGCTGGACGGTGGACACGCCTGGAACCTGCGCGGGGCGTTCCTACACTAGCGTCCCGCAGCGATGGGGAACAGACCCGTTGCTGTCTGCGCCGCAATCACCCGGACGCCTCCAGCCGCGCCAGCAGCGCGGCCAGGCGCTTGGGCGAGGTCCGCAGTCGGGTGCCCAGTTCCTGCGCGAACAGCTGGACCCGCAGTTCCTCCAGCTGCCAGCGCAGCTCCTGCCAGCCCGGCTGGTCGGCGACGCCGCGCGCGCGGGCATGCGCCAGCGCGTCGACGAAGGGCCTGAGTTCCAGCATCCGCGCCTGGTCGCGCGCCGGGTCGCGCAGCGCGCGCCCGGCACGCAGGACCAGCGCCCGCAGCCAGCGCGGGTACTCGCGCAGCGCGGCCGGCGGAACCGTGCGCAGGAAGCCCGGCGGGGCCAGCGCATCCAGCTGCGCGCGCATGTCCTGCAGATTTCCGCTGGCCCAGCCGACCAGGCTGTCGTCGAGCGCGGCGCGGGCCGCGGACAGCGCCTGGAGGATCGCCTCGGCCTGCTCCAGCCGCGCCACCGCTTCCGGGAACAGGTCGCGCCCCACCGCCGCCGCCAGGCGTTCGAAAGACTGCCGGTCGCGCACCGGGGCCAGGACCGGATCGGCGGCGAGCGCGGCGAACGCCCCCTCGACCAGGTCCTCGCGCAGCACGTCGCCTTCGCGGCGCTGCGCATGGCCGGCGGACGATTCGATCGCCGCGTACAGCAGGCAGGTCTTGGGCGTCGCCGGCAGCTGCCGGTGCGCCTGCCGCAGGCGTCCCGCCAGGGCGATCCGCAGCAGGCGCCGGACTCCGGCCGGATGCGCGCGCGCGGCCTGCGCGCGGTCGGCATGCACGCGCAGCGAGGCCGCCTCGCCTTCGTCGTGCAGCGCCGGGAAGGCGCGCACGCCGCCGGCGCCGGGCACCGACTCGGGAATCGGCGGTTCCGGGAAGTCGACCAGCCGCGCCCGCGCCAGGCCCTCGGCCGCGCGCGCGGCGAAGGCGGCGGCGGCGCGGGCGCCGAAGCGGCCGCGCAGTTCTTCCAGGTCGCGCGATTCGGCCAGCACGTGGCGCCGGTCCTCGTCCAGCAGCCGCAGGTTGGCGCGCAGGTGCGGCTCGAGCGCGGCCTCGTCGAAATCGGACGCGGCCACCGCGGCGCCGGTGGCCCGGTGCAGGAAGCGCGCGAGCGCGCCGGCCAGCGCATCGGCTTCGGGCTGCGGATGCGCCTGGGCGAAGGCGCGGGCGAAATCCGGGGCGGGCACGAAGTTGCGGCGCTGCGCCTTGGGCAGGGTGCGGATCAATGCCGCGGCCTTGTCGGCCACCAGCCCGGGCGCCAGCCAGGACAGGCGCGCGGCGTCCAGCGCGCCGAGCAGGTGCAGCGGCACCAGCACGGTCATGCCGTCGTCCGGCGCCCCGGGTTCGAAGCGGTAGCGCAGCGGAAGCCGGGATTCGCCCAGGGCCAGGAACTTCGGGAAACGCGCCGCCTCGCTCTCGTCGCCGAGCAACAGGTCGTCGAGCGACCACTCCAGCGCCGCGCGCGCATCCGGCGCCAGCGCGCGGTACCAGGCGTCCAGCGCCGGGGCGTTGTGCACGTGCGCCGGCAGCCGGTCCAGGTACCACTGCGCCATCCAGTCCTCGTCGACCACCAGCCCGGCGCGGCGCTGCTTGGCCTCCTCCTCGCGCGCCCGCGCCAGGGTGGCGAGGTTGCGCGCCAGGAACCCGGCGCGCACGTCGATCTCGCCCGTGGCCAGCGCGTCGCGGGCGAAGATCGCGCGGCTTTCCTCCGGATGCAGCGCGCCGTAGTGGATCGGCCGCTTCGGCGCCAGCACCAGGCCGAACAGGCTCACCTGCTCGCTGCCCAGCACCCGCCCCTGCGAGCGCGACCAGCGCGGATCGTGCAGGCGCCGCGCCAGCAGGTGCGGCAGCTCGTCGATCACCCAGTCCGGCTCGATCGCCGCATTGGTCAGCGCCCAGACCCTGCCGGTATCCAGCAGGGTCGCCGACAGCACCCAGGGCGGCGGCCTGGACGCCAGCGCGGAACCCGGGAACAGCCGGAACCGCCGTCCGCGCGGCCCCTCGTACAGGTTGCGCTCGATGCGGTGGCCGACCTGCCCCGGCAGTCCCGCGATCAGCGCGCGGTGCAGGGCGGCGTAGCCGGCACCCTTGCCCCTTGTCGTCCAGCCCAGTTCCCCGCACAGCAGCTTGAGCTGCCGGTGCAGTTCGCGCCATTCACGCAGGCGCAGGAAGCCGAGGAAGTTGCGCTCGGCCCACTTGCGCAGCTGCGACTGGGTCAGGTCCTCGTGGGCGGCGCGGTAGGCCTCCCACAGCCGGACGATGCCCAGGAACTCCGACCTGGGGTCGGCGAAGCGCGCGTGCGCGGCGTCGGCGGCGGCGCGCCGGTCGGCCGGGCGCTCGCGCGGATCCTGCACGCCCAGGAACGAGGCGATCGCCAGCATCTCGCGCAGGCAGTCGTGGCGCTGCGCGGCGACCAGCATCCGCGCCAGCTTCACGTCCACCGGCAGCCGCGCCATCGTCCGCCCGGTGTCGGTCAGGCGGCGCCGGGCGTCGACCGCGCCGAGCTCGGCGAGCTGCTGCCAGCCTTCGGCGATCGCGCGCGGCTCCGGCGGCTCCAGGAACGGGAAGCGTTCGATCACGCCGGCCTCCCCGGCCTCGCCGTCGCGGCTGCGCACGCCCCGCCGCCCGCGCCCGCGCGCCGGCGCCTGGATCCGGTCCAGCCCCAGCGCCAGCATCCGCAGGATCACGCCGGCCAGCGAGGCGCGGCGGATCTCGGGATCGGTGTACTGCGGGCGGGCGAGGAAGTCGGCCTCCGAATACAGGCGGATGCAGACCCCGGGGGCGATCCGTCCGCAGCGGCCCTTGCGCTGTTCGGCGCTGGCCCTGCTGACCGGTTCCACGTGCAGCCGGTCGAGCCGGGCGCGCGGGCTGTAGCGCTTGACCCGGGCCAGGCCGGGATCGACCACGTAATGGATCCGCGGCACCGTCAGCGAGGTCTCGGCGACGTTGGTGGCCAGCACGATCCGCCGCCGCGGGCCCGGGTTGAACACCCGGTCCTGGTCGCGCGCGGACAGGCGCGCGTACAGCGGCAGCACCTCGACGTTGCGGTAACGGCGCGCCTCCAGCGCCCGGTGCGCCTCGCGGATCTCGCGCTCGCCGGGCAGGAACACCAGCACGTCGCCTTCGCCCCGGGGGCCGCGCTCGCCCAGGATCTCGTCGCATGCCGCCACGATGCCATCGTGGGAAAAACAGGAAAAACAGGGGTCAGAGTCCCTTTTCGCATACGGGGAGTCGGCGGCGGAAGTCATCGGGGCGAAACGGGACTCTGACCCCTGTTTTTCCTGTTTTTCCGAGGGCCGCCAGCGCACCTCGACCGGATAGCCGCGTCCCTGCACCTGCACCACCGGCGCGTCGCCGAAATGGCGGGCGAAGCGCGCGGTGTCGATGGTGGCCGAGGTCACCACCAGCTTCAGGTCCGGGCGCCGCGGCAGCAGGGCCTTGAGATAGCCGAGCAGCAGGTCGATGTTGAGGCTGCGTTCGTGCGCCTCGTCGATGATCAGGGTGTCGTAGCGCGACAGCCAGGGATCGGAGGCGATTTCCGCCAGCAGGATGCCGTCGGTCATGAACTTGACCGCGGTGCGTTCGCCGAGCTGCTCGCTGAAGCGCACCTGGAAGCCCACCGCGCCGCCGAGCGGCACCTGCAGCTCCTCGGCCACGCGCCGCGCGACCGCGCGCGCGGCGATCCGTCGCGGCTGGGTGCAGCCGATCATCCCCGCCGCGCCGCGCCCGGCGGCCAGACACAGCTTCGGCAGCTGGGTGGTCTTACCCGAGCCGGTCTCGCCGGCCACCACCACCCCCGGATGTTCACGGATCAGGGCGACAATGCGTTCGGCTTCGCCCGCGATCGGCAACGACGGCTCGACCCGTGCAGCCGGCAGCGCCGCGGCCATCGCCGCGCGCGCGGCCAGCGACGACGCCAGCGCCTCCTCGAAACGCCCGCGCGCGCCCGCGTCCCCCGGCTGCGCGCGCCAGCGCGACCACAGCCCCAGCAAGCGGCCGCGGTCGCGGGTACGGGCGCGGTCGATGGCGGCGCGGCCGTGCTGCAGCGTCGTCGGCATCGTCTCGATAGCTTGAATCGATCGATTCACTAGGAACAATCCATTTCACAATCCGATCGGCAGCGTCTATTGTCGTCCGAACCAACGCCAGGGAGACACAGCATGGCCAAGAGCAAGACCGACCCGCGGTCCGCGAAACCGAAGACCGCCGCCCCGCGCCAGCCGGCGGCCTCGCCGGCGCCCGGCTCCAGCGCCCCGGCGATCGACATCGGCATCTCCAGCGGCGACCGCAAGAAGATCGCCGAGGGCCTGTCGCGCTTCCTCGCCGACAGCTACACCCTGTACCTGAAGACCCACAACTTCCACTGGAACGTCACCGGGCCGATGTTCAACGCCCTGCACGTGATGTTCGAGACCCAGTACACCGAACAGTGGACGGCGCTGGACGAGATCGCCGAACGGATCCGCGCGCTGGGCTTCAACGCCCCCGGCTCCTATGCCGAGTTCACGCAACTGTCCTCGATCCCGGAGGAACCGGGCCTGAGCGACGCCGCCGACTGGCGCGAGATGGTGCGCCAGCTGGTGGTCGGCAACGAGGCGGTCTGCCGCACCGCGCGCAAGGTCCTCAAGACCGGCGACGACGCCGGCGACGACCCGACCGTGGACCTGCTCACCCAGCGCCTGCAGACCCACGAGAAGTACGCCTGGATGCTGCGCTCCCTCCTGCAGTAGGAGCGGGCCTTGCCCGCGATCGACGTGCGCTGGATTGGCGCCGCGGGAATCGCGCCCAAGGGGCGCTCCTACGGAGGCGGACTCTCACTGGGCCCAGGCCATGCCTTTCGTAGGAGCGGGCCTTGCCCGCGATGGGCGCCGGGGTCGGCACGGTTCGTGGGCGATCGCAGGCGCTCGCGCCCAAGGGGCGCTCCTACGGGAGGATCGCGTTCGGTCGGTGGCGGAGAATTCCGACACCGGCGCGCGGGATCCGCCCATGGCCGGCCCGGTCGCGCTTGCTACCCTGAACGCATGACCGACCGCGCGCTCGAGATCCTCCGCCACGTCTTCGGCTACGACAGTTTCCGCGGCGAGCAGGCGGCGGTGGTCGGGCACGTCGCGGCCGGCGGCGACGCGCTGGTGCTGATGCCCACCGGCGGCGGCAAGTCGCTGTGCTACCAGCTGCCGGCGCTGCTGCGCGCGGGCACCGCGGTCGTGGTCTCGCCGCTGATCGCGCTGATGCAGGACCAGGTCGAGGCGCTGCGCCAGCTCGGCGTGCGCGCGGCCTTCCTCAATTCCACGCTCGGCCAGCACGAGGCGGCGACGGTCGAGCGCCAGCTGCTCGACGGCGGCCTGGACCTGCTCTACGTCGCGCCGGAGCGGCTGCTCACCCCCCGTTTCCTGTCGCTGCTCGATCGCTCGCGGCCGGCGTTGTTCGCAATCGACGAGGCCCACTGCGTTTCGCAGTGGGGCCACGACTTCCGCCCGGAGTACCGCGAACTCGTGCTGCTGCACGAGCGCTGGCCGCAGGTGCCGCGGATCGCGCTGACCGCGACCGCCGACGCGCCGACCCGGGCCGAGATCGTCGAACGCCTGTCGCTGCAGGACGCGCGGCAGTTCGTCAGCTCCTTCGACCGCCCCAACATCCGCTACCACGTCGTCGCCAAGCACGACGGCAAGCGCCAGCTGCTCGACTTCCTGGTCGACCACGCCGGCGACAGCGGCATCGTCTACTGCCTATCCCGGCGCAAGGTCGAGGCGACCGCGCAGTTCCTGGCCGAGCGCGGCATCGCCGCCCTGCCCTACCACGCCGGCCTGGACGCCGGTATCCGCGCCGCGCACCAGCGCCGCTTCCTGCGCGAGGACGGCGTGGTCATGGTCGCGACCATCGCCTTCGGCATGGGCATCGACAAGCCGGACGTGCGCTTCGTCGCCCACCTCGACCTGCCCAAGTCGATGGAGGGCTACTACCAGGAGACCGGCCGCGCCGGCCGCGACGGCGCGCCGGCCGCGGCCTGGCTGTGCTACGGCCTGGGCGACGCGGTGCTGCTGCGGCGGATGATCGAGGACGGCGACTCCGGCGAGCAGCGCAAGCAGCTGGAGCGGCGCAAGCTCGACGCCCTGCTCGGCTACTGCGAGTCCACCGGCTGCCGGCGGCAGACCCTGCTGGCCTGGTTCGGCGAGGCGCATCCGGGCGCCTGCGGCAACTGCGACAACTGCCTGTCGCCGCCGCGCAGCCGCGACGGCACGGTGGATGCGCGCAAGGCGCTGTCGTGCGTGGTCCGCACCGGCCAGCGCTTCGGCGCCGCGCACCTGGTCGACGTGCTGCGCGGCGCGGATACCGCGAAAATCCGCCAGTTCGGGCACGACCGGCTGCCCACCTACGGCGTCGGCGCGGACCTCGATGCCAGGCAGTGGCGCAGCGTGTTCCGGCAGCTGGTCGCCGGCGGCCTGCTCGAGGCCGACATCGAGGGCCACGGCGCGCTGCGGCTGACCGCCGACGGCGCCGAGGTCCTGCGCGGCCGGCGCAGCCTGTCGCTGCGCGAGGATCCGCCGGCGCGCAGGCGCCGCCGCGACCGCGACGCCGGCGCCGCTAGGGCCACCGCGACCGCGACGGCGGATCTCGCGCCGGACGCCGCGCTCCGCTTCGAGGCCCTGCGCGCCTGGCGCGCGCAGGCCGCACGCGCCCAGAACGTGCCCGCCTACGTGATCTTCCACGACGCCACCCTGCGCGCGATCGCCGCCACCGCTCCCGCCGACCTCGACGCGCTCGGCGGCATCAGCGGCGTCGGCGACCGCAAGCTCGAGCGCTATGGCGACGAAGTGATGCGCGTGCTTTCGGACGTCGAAACGCAAGCGGCATGAGTAGCCGCGAACGATGCCGCGTGCGCGGCTTTCGACAACGACGTGCCGGTGGATCGCTTTGAATGGTGGGCCGTGATGGATTCGAACACACCCCACCCAGGCAACATCGTCCGCCTCGCCGCCATCGAAGCGGCGTGCGCCGCTTGCGACAAGGAATTGCCGGTGCATTATTGGGCTGTAGTGGTGGGCCGTGATGGATTCGAACCCACCCAGGCAGCACCATCCGACCAGCCGCGAACGATGCCGCGTGCGCGGCTTGCAACAATGAAGCGCCCGGGCCGAGGCTTGATTGGTGGGCCGTGATGGATTCGAACCATCGACCAGCGGATTAAAAGTCCGATGCTCTACCGACTGAGCTAACGGCCCACGGGACGGCGACGATCGCGCGCGGTCCGCACGCGACGCGGATTCTACCGCAATGGCGCGCTGCGCCGGCCGGCGCGGCTACTGCCACTCACGGCGCGTACCGGGTGGGATCATCCACACCGGCCGCCGCGAAGCCCTGCGCGCGCAGCCGGCAGGCGTCGCAGCGGCCGCAGGCGCGGCCGTCGGCGTCGGCCTGGTAGCAGGAGACGGTGTCGGCGAAGTCCACGCCCAGGCGCAGACCCTCGCGCACGATGTCGGCCTTGGACATCCGCTGCAGCGGGGCGTGCACGCGGATGCCGGCGCCCTCCACGCCGGCCTTCGTGGCCAGGTTCGCCAGCGCCTCGAAGGCGGCGATGAATTCCGGC
>JBKHXI010000074.1:0-11833 GCA_046566095.1 Gammaproteobacteria bacterium
TCGCCGCCTGGCGCTGCGGCGGCTGAGGCGGCCCGGGCGGGCCTTGACCTGGATAGCGCCCAAGGGGCGCTCCTAAGTGGAGGCCGGTGATTGCGCGTAGGAGCGCCCCTTGGGCGCGATCCCCAACGCCGCCGCGCACCCTCCGCGCCGCGTGCGCTCCGAGGGACGGACCGACCCGGCCAGTAGGTCCCCCGTCGTGAAGCCGGTATCCTGTCGCGTCCCCCGTACCCGCCGGTACGCCCTGCAGTCGCCACGCCCATGCTGTTCCAACATGTCGCCATCGCCGGCCTCGCCCATATCGACGCGCCGCGTCGGCTGACCTCCGACGAGATCCAGCAGCGCCTCAAGCCGACCCTCGACCGGCTCGGGATCAAGGCCAACCTGCTCGAGGACGTGGCCGGTGTGCGCGAGCGCAGGCTCTGGGACGGCGAGATGCGCGCCTCCGACGCCGCGACCCTGGCCGGGGTCAAGGCCCTGGCCGACGCCGGCATCGACGCCGACCGGGTCGGCCTGCTGGTCAACACCTCGGTCAGCCGCGACTACCTGGAGCCGTCCACCGCCAGCATCGTCTCGGGCAACCTGCGCCTGCCCGACACCTGCCAGAACTTCGACGTGGCCAACGCCTGCCTGGCCTTCCTCAGCGGCATGGACATCGCCAGCCGCATGATCGAGCGCGGCGAGATCGACTACGCGCTGGTGGTCAACGGCGAGACCGCGGACCTGGCCTACGAACAGACCCTCGCGCGCCTGAGCCTGCCGGACGTGACCGCCGAACAGATCCGCGACGAGATGGCGACCCTGACCCTGGGCAGCGGCGCGGCGGCGATGGTGATGGCGCGCGCGGAACTGGCCCCGGGCGCGCCGCGCTACCGCGGCGGCGTCACCCGCGCGGCCACCGAATGGAACCAGCTGTGCCTGGGCGACCTGCACCACGGGCGGATGGTCGCCGACGGCCGCATGCTGATGATCGAGGGCCTGAAACTGGGCCACAAGACCTTCGCCGCGGCCAAGGTCGCGCTGGGCTGGGCGGTCGAGGAGCTGGACCAGTTCGTGATCCACCAGGTCAGCAAGGCCCATACCCAGGCCTTCCTCAAGGCGTTCAAGATCGACCCGCGCAAGGTCATGACGATCTTCGGCGAACACGGCAACATCGGCCCGGCATCGGTGCCGATCGTGCTTTCAAAATTGCGCGAGCTGGGCAGCCTGCAGAAGGGCAACCGGATCGCCCTGCTGGGCATCGGCTCGGGCCTGAACTGCTCGATGGCCGAGGTGGTGTGGTAAGGCTCGGCAGGAGACATGCATAGAACCCGCCGAGGCTTTGACATGTCGGCAATGACGTGTATAAGAAATACCATTTTTTATACTTGACGTAGGCCTCATGTCGATTCCATCGCTCCACGCGTTGCCTGCGGAGCGCTTCGAAACCCCCGCCATTCTCAAGCGCCTGAATACGGCCAGCCGCAACCTGGCCGAACTCAAGGGTGTGGCCGCGAGCATTCCCAACCAGGACATTCTGGTCAGCACACTGACCCTGCAGGAAGCCCGGGACAGTTCCGCGATCGAGAACATCGTCACCACCCAGGACGATCTGTACCGCGAGGAGGACGCCGCCACTGCGACCGGAACTGCGGTCAAGGAAGTGCTGCGCTACCGCCAGGCGCTGCGCACCGGCTACGCCCAAGTCCGACGGCATGGCCTGCTCACGCTCAACACCATCCTGGACATCCAGCGGCAACTGGAATGCAACCGGGCGGGCCTGCGCAAGCTGCCGGGAACCGCGCTGCGCGATGGCACGGGACGCCTGGTATACGAACCGCCCCAGGAGGCCGGCGAAGTCGCCCGCTTGATGGGCGAACTCGAGCGATTCATCCACGACGAGCCGCCGTTCTCCGCCGATCCGCTCGTCAAGATGGCGCTGATCCACCACCAGTTCGAGAGCATCCATCCCTTCTATGACGGCAACGGCCGTACCGGCCGCATCATCAACGTGCTCTACCTCGTCAAGGAAGGACTGCTCGACATCCCGGTGCTGTACCTGAGTCGCCACATTGTCCGGACCAAGCCGGACTACTACCGCCTGCTGCAGGCGGTACGCGAGCAGGATGCCTGGGAGCAGTGGGTGCTGTACATGCTCGATGCGGTGGCAGGTACCGCGTCCGAGACCGTCGCCACCATCCAGTCGATCAAGATCCTGCTGCAGCGGACCAAGCAGCGCGTGCGCGACAGGTATCGCTTCTACAGCCAGGACCTGATCAACAACCTGTTCAACCACCCCTACACGCGGGTCGAGTTCGTCCAACGCGACCTGGGGGTTTCGCGCATCACCGCGACCAAGTACCTGGATGCGCTGGCCGCCGATGGCGTGCTGGAGAAGGTCAAGGTCGGCCGCAACAACTACTACATCAACCGTCCGCTGTTCGCGTTGCTCAGCGGCTCGGCGCCCGCCTGAGCCATCGCAACTTTCGCATGAAGCTCCCCGACTACCCATTCCGGCCGCGCCGGATCCAGGTGCGGCCCGGGATCGCGATGTCCTGTCTTGACGAGGGACCCCGCGACGGAGAGACGGTGCTGATGCTCCACGGCAACCCGTCGTGGAGCTATTACTGGCGGCACCTGGTGCTGGGCCTGCGCGACGACTTCCGCTGCATCGTGCCCGACCATGTCGGCATGGGGCTGTCGGACAAGCCGGACGACGCCCCGGATGCGGCGCCGCGCTACGACTACACCCTGGCTTCGCGGATCGAGGACCTGGACGCGCTGCTCGACGCGCTCGGGGTCGACGGTCCGCTGATCCTGGCGGTGCACGACTGGGGCGGGATGATCGGACTGGGCTGGGCGCTGCGCGACCCGGCGAACCTGGCGCGGGTGCGGCGGCTGGTGGTGCTCAACACCGCGACCTTCCCGCTGCCCGCCGGCAAGCCGCTGCCGGCGGCGCTGCGCTTCGGCCGCGACAGCGCGCTGGCGGCGCTGCTGATCCGCGGGGCGAACGCCTTCGCCGCCGCCGCCGCGCGCATCGGCGTGGCCCGGGCGATGCCGCCGCAGGTGCGCCGCGCCTACCTCGCGCCCTACGACAGCTGGGCCCACCGCATCGCGACCCTGCGCTTCGTGCAGGACATCCCGCTGGCCGAGGGCGACCGCGCCTGGCCGCTGGTGGAGGAAGCCGGGCGCCGGCTGCACGCGTTCGCCGACCGCCCGATCCTGATCGGCTGGGGCCTGCGCGACTTCGTGTTCGACCGCCGCTGTCTCGACGTCTACCGCGCCGCCTGGCCCCGGGCCGAGGTCCACGCCTTCGAGGACGCCGACCATTACGTGCTCGAGGACCGGCACGCATCCCTGGTCCCGGCGATCCGCCGGTTCCTCGATCGCGAGCCGATGCGATGATCCCGCGGATGCGCGCCTCCGGTGCCGGGAAACCCCGACGCCGTCCGAGGGCGGCCTCGGCCGGGCAGGGCTGGATCGGATCGTGTGGTGGCGTACCATCGCCTGGACCCCACAGGCCAATGCAGTGAACCATGAAGCCTGCACATGTCGTCGTGCTGATTGCCGCGGCTGCCGCGGTCCTGCTGCTCGTCGCCGGCCCCGGCTACCGTCTGGAACTGTGGGAGTTCGCGACCGGGTTCAAACTGATGCGCTGGGGCGCGTGGCTGGGCATCGCTGCCGCTTGCCTGGCATTGCTGGCGCTGCTGGTCCCGCGGCTTCGCAAGGGCCACGAGGCAGGCCTTGCGATCGCGCTGCTCGTGGGCGTGGCGGCGGCAGTGGTTCCCTTGCAGCTGCTGCGCACCGCGCGTGCGGTGCCGCCGATCCACGACATCACCACCGACACCACCGACCCGCCGGCGTTCGAGGCGGTGCTGCCCTTGCGCGCCGATGCCCCCAATCCGGCGGACTACGCGGGCGAAGAAATCGCCGAACAGCAGCGCCAGGCCTATCCGGAAGTGCAGCCGCTGGTGCTGGACGAGCCGCCCGACCGGGCCTTCGAACGGGCTCTGGCCGCGGCCCGCGACATGGGCTGGGAGATCGTCGTGGCCGAGCCCGCGCGCGGCCGCATCGAGGCCACCGCCACCACCTTGTGGTTCGGTTTCAAGGACGACGTGGTCGTGCGTATCCGTCCGGAAGCAGGCGGCAGCCGCATCGACGTGCGTTCGGTCTCGCGCGTCGGACGCAGCGACGTCGGCGCCAATGCCGCGCGTATCCGGGCCTACCTGGACCGGCTGCAAGGCTGATCGCATGGACGGCGGCGCCGGTCTCGGCCCTGGCCGGGCCGGCGCGCAGCGCGCGCCCGGAGTCGAGCGATGGCGTCTGAGTCCAACATCGCCGCGGTCCTGCCGCCGCTGGCGCGCGCGCGCCCGGACGCGGTGGCGATGCGCTGCCCCGGCCGGCGCGGCCGCTACGACGTGGTCCTGACCTACGGCGACCTGGACGCGCGCTCGGACGCGCTCGCCGCCGGCCTGGCCGCGCACGGCGTGGGCCGCGGTGCCCGCACCGTGGTCATGGTGCGGCCCACGCCGGAGTTCTTCCTGCTGATGTTCGCGCTGTTCAAGGCCGGTGCGGTGCCGGTGCTGGTGGACCCGGGCATCGACCGGCGCGCGCTGCGCCAGTGCCTGCGCGAGGCCGCGCCGCACGCCTTCGTCGGCGTGCCGCTGGCGATGGCCGCGCGCGCGCTGCTGGGCTGGGCGGGTTCGGCACGGGTGCGGATCACCACCGGCGCGCGGGCCTGGTTCGCCGACGCCACCCTGGGCGAGGTGGAGCGCGCGGGCCGCGGCGCCGGCCCGCGGCTGGCCGACACCGGCCCGGAGGAGACCGCCGCGATCCTGTTCACCTCCGGCTCCACCGGCGTGCCCAAGGGCGTGGTCTACCGCCACCGCCACCTGGTCGCGCAGGTGGACATGCTGCGGACGGCGTTCGGCATCGAGCCGGGAGGCGTGGACCTGCCGACCTTCCCGCCGTTCGCGCTGTTCGATCCCGCGCTCGGGCTGACCTCGGTGATCCCGGACATGGATCCCACCCGCCCGGCGCGCGCCGATCCGCGTCGCCTGCACGAGGCGATCGCGCGCTTCGGCGTGACCCGGCTGTTCGGTTCGCCGGCGCTGATGCGGGTGCTCGCCGACTACGGCCGGGCGCTGCCGACGGTGACCGGTGCGACCTCGGCCGGCGCGCCGGTGCCGGCCGCGGTGGTCGCGCGCATGCGCGCACTGCTGCCCGCCGGCGCCCGCTTCTGGACGCCCTACGGCGCCACCGAATGCCTGCCGGTCTCGGTGATCGAGGGCGCCGAACTGGTCGCCCTGCGCGAACTGACCGGGCGCGGCGCCGGCACCTGCGTCGGCCGGCCTGTGCCGCCGAACCGGGTGCGGATCATCGGCATCGACGACGGCCCGATCGAGCGCTGGTCGGACGCGCTGCGGGTCGGCGACGGCCAGGTCGGCGAGATCACCGTCGCCGGTCCCACCGCCACCGACGCCTACTTCAACCGCGAGGCGGCGAACCGGCTGGCCAAGATCATCGAGGACGACGGGGCCGGCGGCACCCGCGTGGTGCACCGCATGGGCGACCTGGGCTACTTCGATGGCGAAGGCCGGCTGTGGTTCTGCGGCCGCAAGTCGCAGCGCGTGGTCACCGCCGAACGGACCCTGTGCACCGAACAGGTCGAGCCGGTGTTCGACCTGCACCCGGACGTGGCGCGCACCGCGCTGGTCGGCCTCGGCGAACACGGCGCGCAGCAGCCGGTGCTGTGCGTGGAGCTGGCGCCGGGGGTGGCGCGCGGCGAGCGGGCGCGCATCGCCGGCGAACTGCGGCACCTGGCCGAAGGCCACGTGCACACCGCCGCCATCGACACCTTCCTGTTCCACCCGCGCTTCCCGGTCGACATCCGCCACAACGCCAAGATCGGCCGCGAAAAGTTGGCGGCCTGGGCCGCGCGCCGGCTGTAACGATCCGAATGCCGTCCCGAACGCAGCGAGGGACCTGCTTCTGCTTCGTCGCCGATGAACGGGGGAACGCAAGCAGGTCCATCGCTGCGCTCGGGACGACGGGTTTGAGATCATACGTCCGCTGATCTCCGTCGCCCGCCGACTTCCCCCCACGATCCCTCGGACCCGGCATGCGCATCCTTGTAACCGGTGGTGGCGGTTTCCTCGGCCAGGCGCTGTGCCGCGGGCTGGTCGAGCGCGGCCACCAGGTCGCCAGCTTCAATCGCGGGAATTACCCGGAACTGGACGTGCTGGGCGTGCAGCAACTGCGCGGCGATCTCGCCGATGCCGACGCGGTGCTGCGCGCCTGCGAAGGCGTCGAGGCGGTGTTCCACAACGCCGCCAAGGCCGGCGCCTGGGGCGCGTTCGACGACTACTACCGCGCCAACGTGCTCGGCACCCGCCACGTGCTGGCCGCCTGCCGCGCGCACGGCATCGGCCGGCTGGTGTACACCTCCACGCCCAGCGTCACCCACCGCCGCACCCATCCGGTGCACGGCGGCACCGCAGACACCGTGCCCTACGGCACGCGCCTGAAGGCGCCGTATGCGGCCACCAAGCAGCAGGCCGAGCGCGAGGTACTGGCGGCCAACGCCGCCGCCCTGGCCACCGTCGCGCTGCGTCCGCGCCTGATCTGGGGCCCGGGCGACAACCAGCTGCTGCCGCGGCTGGTCGAGCGCGCCCGCGCCGGGCGGCTGGCGCTGGTCGGCGATGGCGACCACCTGGTCGACACCACCTACGTCGACAACGCCGCGCAGGCGCACTTCGACGCCTTCGAGCACCTGCGCCCGGGTGCGGCCTGCGCGGGCCGCGCCTACTTCATCAGCAACGGCGAGCCGCGCACGATGCGCGAGACCGTCAACGCCCTGCTGGCGGCGGCCGGCGCGCCGCCGGTCACCCGCACCATCCCGTTCGCCGTCGCCTATGCAGCGGGCATCGCGTGCGAAGGCCTGTGGCACGCGCTGCCGCTGCGCGGCGAGCCGCCGATGACCCGTTTCCTGGCCGAGCAGCTCGCCACCAGCCACTGGTACGACATGGCGCCGGCACGGCGCGACTTCGGCTACGCGCCGCGGGTATCGTTCGACGAAGGCCTGCGCCGGCTTGCCCGCGCGTGGCCGGACCCCGCGTAGGAGCGCCCCTTGGGCGCGATTGCCGTCGGCCATGGCGTTGCCCGGATCGCGGGCAAGGCCCGCTCCTACGGAAGCTGTTGCCCGGCAGCCCGCGGTGGATCGGCCTCTGCAACGGGCCACCTCCATGGCGCACAAGGCCGCCCCGCTAGAATGCGCCGATGAACGATGCCGGCTCCAACCGGGACGGACCGAACTGGCGCAGGCCCGCCGGGCGCGCGCTGGAGGCGGCGCTCAACCGCGCCCTGGCGCTGGACCCGGACACCCGCGACGCGCTCGCCGGCCTGGACGGGCGCAGCGTCGAGCTGCATCTGCAGGCGCCGCCCCTGGCATTGCGGCTGACGGTGGCCGGCGCGCGCCTGCAGGTCGGCCCGGCCGGCGCCGACCCCGCGCAGCCCGCGGACCTGGACCTGCGCACCACGCTCGGCGGCCTGTTCGCGCAGCTGCCCTTCCTGCGCCGCGACGACGCCGCGCCGGTCGGCCGCATGCGCATGTCCGGCGATGCCGAGCTTGCGCGCCGCCTGCAGCGCCTGGCCGGGCGTTTCGACCCGGACTGGCAGCTGCCGTTCGTGACGGTGTTCGGGGAGGTCGTCGGCGTCCAGGTGGCCAGGGCCTTCGCCGCGGCGCTGCGGCAGGCGCGCGAGGCCGGCGCGGCGCTGGCCCAGACCACCGCCGAATACCTCACCGAGGAATCGCGCGACCTGGTGCCGCGCGCCGAGCTCGAGGCCTTCCACGACGACGTCGACGCGCTGCGCGACGACGTCGAACGCCTGGCCGCGCGCATCGCCCGGCTGCCGCCGGGGCGCCGGGCATGACGCCGCTGCTGCGCGCGTGGCGGATCGGCCGGGTGCTGCTGCGCTACCGGCTCGACGCGCTGCTCGACCAGACCCCGGCGCGGCGCTGGCTGCGGCTGGCGCATCCGTTCGTGCCCCGCGCCTCGCGCGAGGTCGAGGCGCTGCCGCGCGGCGCGCGCCTGCGCATGGCGCTGCAGGAACTGGGCCCGATCTTCGTCAAGTTCGGGCAGATCCTGTCCACCCGCCGCGACCTGGTCCCGCCGGACGTGGCCGACGAGCTGGCGCTGCTGCAGGACCGGGTGGCGCCGTTCGACGGCGAGCAGGCGCGGGCGCTGGTCGAGGCGGCGCTGGCGCGCCCGGTCGCCGAGGCCTTCGCCAGCTTCGACACCACGCCGCTGGCCTCGGCCTCGATCGCCCAGGTGCACGCGGCGACCCTGCCGCCGGCCGACGGCCGGCCGGCGCGCGCGGTGGTGGTCAAGGTGCTGCGCCCGGGCGTGGAGCGCGAGATCGCCGCCGACATCGCCCTGCTGCAGTCGCTGGCCGCCCTGGTCGCGCGCACCCACCCCAATGCCGACAAGATCCGCCCGCGCGAGGTCGTGGCCGAGATCGAGCACACCCTGGCCGCCGAGCTCGACCTGCAGCGCGAGGGCGCCAACGCCTCGGTGCTGCGCCGCTTCTGGCTGCACAGCGACGACCTGTACGTGCCCGAGGTGGTGTGGAGCCACACCAGCGAGCGCGTGCTCACCCTCGAGCGGGTCCACGGCATCCCCTCCGACGACATCGCCGCGCTGGACGCGGCCGGCATCGACCGCCGCGCGCTCGCCGAGAAGGGCGTGCGGGTGTTCTACACTCAGGTGTTCCGCGACAACTTCTTCCACGCCGACGCCCATGCCGGCAACATCTGGGTCGACCCGGACCCCGCGCGCCGCGACGATCCGCGCTTCATCGCCCTGGACTTCGGGATCATGGGCCAGCTCTCGGCCGAGGACCAGTACTGGCTGGCCGAGAACTTCATGGCGATCTTCAACCGCGACTACCGGCGGATCGCGCAGCTGCACGTGCAGGCCGGCTGGATGCCGGCGACGGTGCGGATCGACGAGCTGGAGGCCGCCGCGCGCGCGGTGTGCGAGCCCTACTTCACCCGGCCGCTCTCGGAGATCTCGCTGGCCGAGGTGCTGGTCAAGCTGTTCCGCACCGCGCAGCGCTACGAGCTGACCCTGCAGCCGCAGCTGATCCTGCTGCAGAAGACCCTGCTCAACATCGAGGGCCTGGGGCGCCTGCTCGACCCGAAGCTCGACATCTGGGCGGTGGCGCGGCCGGTGCTCGAGCGGATCCTCGCCGAGCGCTACAGCCCGGGCCGGCTGCTGGGCGAGTTCCGGCGGCAACTGCCGGAGCTGGTCACCCGCGCGCCGGAGATGCCGCGGCTGCTGCACGCCTGGCTGGCGCAGCAGGTCGAGGGCAGGCACGAGCTGGCGATGCGCTCGCGCGAGCTCGCCGACATCGCGCTGTCGCTGCGCGGCCTGCGGCGGCAGGCGGTCGGCGCGATCCTGGGCGCGGGCCTGCTGGTGTCGGCCACCGTGCTGTATGCGCTGGAGGCCGGCGGCCCGATGCTGGCCGGGATCCCGGCGGCGGCCTGGGTGGCCGGCCTGGGCGGATTCTGGGCGCTGCTGGCGGCCTGGCCGCGGAACTGAGCGCGCGCGCATCGCATCGCCGGGCGCGCGGTGGTAAGAATGGAACCGGGCGCGCCTGTCCGCGCGCCGGGAGCCCGCGTGAAACCGGTCAGGTACTACGTGCTGCAGGTGGGGGATCACTGGGAGGTGTCGTGCAGCCGGCGCGACCAGCCGGTCACCCGCCATCCCGACCGGCGCAGCGCCCTGCGCGCGGCGCAGGACGTCGCCCTGCAGCAGTGGCAGCAGCACCAGGTGGCGACCGAGGTGCTGGTGAACGAGGGCGACGCCGGCTGGCACCAGGTGGCCGGCTATGGATCCCTGCTCGGCGCCTGAGCCGATGCCGGACCGGCCCGGGGCCGATCGCGGATCGGCGGGCATGCGCCGCCACCGCGCCGCCAGCGACGCCGATGCCGAGGTCGGCGCGGACACCGTCTGGGCGCGGCCGCTGCCGGTGCTGCACCGCGACCGCTGGCTGGCCGTGGTCGACAAGCCGGCGGGGCTGATGGTGCACGACAGCGCGCTGGCGCGCGGCGAAACCGAGTTCGCCGCCGACCGCCTGCGCGCCCAGTTCGGGCGGCCGGTGTTCCTGGTGCACCGGCTCGACCGCGCCACCAGCGGCTGCCTGCTGCTGGCCTTCGACCGCGACACCGCCTCGGCGCTGGGCCTGGCGCTGATGTCGGGCGCGGTCGAGAAGGACTACCTCGCCGTATGCCGGGGCTGGCCGCAACCGGCGTTCGTGGTCGACCACCCGCTCGACGGCGGGCCCGGCAAGCCGGCGAAAAAGCCGGCCGTGACCCGCTTCGAGCGCATCGCCGGCTGCGAACTGGAGCTGCCTTCGGCCGGGTTCCCCACCTCGCGCTACGCGCTGCTGCGCGCGGTCCCGGAGACCGGCCGCTTCCGCCAGATCCGCCGCCACCTCAAGCACGTCTCGCACCCCCTGGTCGGCGACACCAGCCACGGCGACGGCCGCCACAACCGCAATTTCCGGATGCTCGGCATCCGGCGCATGCTGCTGCACGCGCGGCGGCTGGCGTTCCCGCACCCGGCCAGCGGCGCCCGGATCCAGGCCGAGGCGCCGCCGGACCCGGACTTCGCCAGCGCCCTGGCCCTGTTCGACGCCGGGCAACGCCCCGCCACCCCCCATCCCGTCCCGTAGGAGCGCCCCTTGGGCGCGATCGCCGGCCATCGGCGCGGGTCCGCCGCCGCGCGGCCGGCGGCCCCTACAATCGCCGCATGCTCCAGGTCGGCCGCATCGCCATCCCCGATTCGGAACTGGTCGAGCGCTTCGTGCGCGCCTCCGGCCCCGGCGGGCAGAACGTCAACAAGGTCGCGACCGCGGTCGAGCTGCGCTTCGACGTGGCCCGTTCGCCCTCGCTGCCCGAACCGGTGCGCGCGCGGCTGCTGGCCCGGCGCGACCGGCGCATGACCGCGGACGGGGTGCTGGTGATCGCCGCCCAGCGCCACCGCACCCAGGAACGCAACCGCGAGGACGCGCGCGCGCGGCTGGCGGCCTTCGTCGAGCATGGCCTGCACGCACCCAAACCGCGGATCGAGACCCGTCCCAGCCGTGCGGCCAGACAGCGCCGGCTCGATGCCAAGCGCGCCCGCGGCGACACCAAGAAGGCGCGTGCCGTGCGCGACTGGGACTGAAGGCCCCCGGTGCACCCCGCCCACCCCCCGACCCCCGCGCGCGACGGCCCGGTGCTGCCCTTGCCGCCCGCACTGCCGCGCACCGGCAACGCCTGGTCCCGCTGGCTGGGGCGCAGCGTGCTGCGGCTGGGCGGCTGGCGCATGGTCGGCCAGTTCCCGGACCTGCCGCGGGCGGTGCTGATCGGAGTGCCGCATTCGTCCAACTGGGACGGGCTGTGGGGCTTCGCCGCCAAGCTCGGGCTGGGCCTGGACATCCGCATCCTCGGCAAGGACTCGCTGTTCCGGGTGCCGCTGCTGGGTGACGTGTTGCGTCACCTCGGGGTGATCCCGGTGGACCGCAGCATGCCCAGCGGCGTGGTGGCGCAGGCCGCCGCGATGATCCGCGGCGCTGACAAATTCTGGTTCGGACTGGCGCCGGAGGGCACCCGGCGGCTGGTACCGCGCTGGAAGACCGGGTTCTGGAAGATCGCCAGGGCCGCCGGGGTGCCGATCGTGCCGGCCTATTTCCACTACCCGGACAAGGTGATCGGCATCGGCCCGCCGCTGTGGCCGGGCGAGGACATGGAAGCCGACATCGCCCGCCTGCGCGCCTGGTACCGGCCCTGGCAGGGCCGGCACCACGGCAC
>JBKHXI010000075.1:0-4480 GCA_046566095.1 Gammaproteobacteria bacterium
CGTGCTCGAACTTCCGGAACTGGTCGCCGGCCGGCAGTTCGCCGTGGATCAGCAGGTAGGCGACCTCGAGGAAGCTCGACTTCTCGGCCAGCTGCTCGATCGGGTAGCCGCGGTACAGCAGCACGCCGGCGTCGCCGTCGATGTAGGTGATCGCGGACTTGCAGCTGGCGGTGGCGCCGAAGCCGGGGTCGTAGGTGAAGCAGCCGGTGGCCTTCGGCAGGCCGGCGATGTCGATGCAGGGGTTGCCGAGCACCGGCGCCACCACCGGCAGTTCAACGGACTGGTCGGCGGCCTGCAGGGTCACCAGGTCGGGGACGGTCTTGTCGGCGGACACGGGCACTCCTTTCGGATCGGCGACGTCCGGCCGGTCCGGCGGGACGCGTGGGGGATGCGACGGAAGATCCGCGGCAGCCGCGGCCGCGGAAACGGCCATTATCGCATAGGCCGGAGCGCGGGCATCGCGGCACGGCACGTCCGGCTTGGGGCATCGCGCCTCCGCCGCAACGGTCCGCCCGAACGGCAGCGGCCGCCCGGGTGGGGCGGCCGCTGGAAGATGCTGGCCTGGCTTGCGGCGCTGGCGTGGCCGGGAAGCGACCCGCTGCCGTTCCGGACGCGACCGATGTCATTCCGAATGGGCCGATGTCATTCCGAATGCAGCCGATGTCATTCCGAACGAAGTGAGGAATCCGCTTGAAAGCCGACCCTGACTCTTCGCCTCCGCGAGGGACTGAAAGCAACGCTCGGGGCGAGCTTGCGGCGCTGCGCGGGCTGTGAAAAAGCGGATCCCTGGCTGCGCTCGGGGCGAGCTTAGGGCGCTGCGCGCTGTTGGAAAAAAGCGATCCCTCGTTGCGCTCGGGATGAGCTTGCGGCGCTGCGCGCCGCAAGCTCACTTCTGGGCGTAGCGCTTGCGGAACTTGTCGACGCGGCCGCTGGTGTCCATGATCTTGTGCTGGCCCGTGTAGAACGGGTGCGAGGACGAGGACACCTCGACCTTGACCAGCGGGTACTCGTTGCCGTCCTCCCACTTGATCGTCTCCTTGCTGGAGAGCGTGGAGCGGGTGAGGATCTTGAAGTCCGAGGTCACGTCCTGGAATACGACGTCGCGGTACTCGGGATGGATGCCGGCCTTCATGGCTGCCACCAGTTTGCGCAGGAAAAGAGCGGCATTATAGCCGGCGCCGGAAGTCCGGGGCAAGCCGCGCCGGACGGCGCGACGGGCCGGTTCAGGCGGCGCCCAGCGCCTGCCGCAGCAGCGCCTCGAAGCGCTGCTGGTCGTAGCGCTCCAGGATCGCCACGTTGTCCGGACGGCCCTCGCGCCGCTCCCAGTCGACCACGGTCGCGCCGCGGGTATGGCGGCCGTCCAGCTCCACCCGCAGCGGCCGGGGCAGCAGCGCGGCGGCGCCGTCCGGGGCCAGCGCCAGGGCCATGGCCAACGGGTCGGCCGAATGCCAGCGGCCGCCGCGGCGGTCCACCGCCCAGGTCCGCGGCTGGCGCGAGATCGCCTCGTAGAGCCGGGCCGCGGGGGTACCGGCCTGCAGCCAGCGTTCGAACTGGGCCAGATCGAAGCCGTGGCGCAGCACCGCCTCCCAGTCGGCCAGTTCGACCCGGGGCCCGTCCGGGCCCGGGCCGAAGCCCTCGAACACGATCTGGGCGGCCTCGGGATCGAAGGCGATGTTGAACTCGGCCGCGGCGCTGGTGTTGCCGCGCCCGGTCACCGCGCCGCCCATCACCACCAGCCGCGCCACCCGCCGCGGCAGCTCCGGATCGAGCTTGAGCGCCAGCGCCAGGTTGGTCAGCGGCCCCAGCGCCACCAGCAGCAGGCGGCCGGCATGCGCGTGCGACAGGCGCAGGATCGCCTGCACCGCGTGTTCGTCCGCCGGCCCGCGCTGCGGGGACGGCAGGCCGGCATCGCCGAAGCCGTCGCGTCCGTGCACGAAGGCCGCGTCTTCCGCCGGATGCAGCAGCGGCTCCGGGCAGCCGGGGAACACCGGTACCTCGCGCTGCGCCAGTTCGCACAGCTTGAGCGCGTTGCGGACCGTGTGTTCGAGGCCGACGTTGCCTGCAGCGACCGTCAGGCCGACGACCTCGTGGCGCGGATCGGAGAACGCCATCAGGATCGCGAGCGCGTCGTCGATGCCCGGGTCGGTGTCGATGAGGAGCGGGATGCGGTCGGTCATGCCCGGATTATGCCCCTACGACCGGCGACGGCATCGCCCGCAGGAGCGGGCCTTGCCCGCGATCGGCCGCGTCCCGAGCCTGATTCAGGCCGCGGCATAGCGCGCCGCGCCACCGATCCAGCGCGCGACGATGCGGTCGGCGACCGCGGGATCGCCGGCCAGCAGCCGCTCCGCGAGCTCGGCCACCTGCGGCAGCAGCGCCGCGTCGCGCTGCAGGTCGGCCAGCCGGAACTCGGCCAGGCCGGTCTGGCGGGTACCCAGCAGCTCGCCCGGGCCGCGCAGTTCCAGGTCCTTCTCGGCGATCACGAACCCGTCGCTGGTCGTGCGCATCGTGTCCAGGCGTTCGCGCGCCAGTGCCGACAGCGGCGGCTGGTAGAGCAGCACGCAGCTGGCGGCCCCGCCGCCGCGCCCGACCCGCCCGCGCAGCTGGTGCAGCTGCGCCAGGCCGAGCCGCTCGGCGTTCTCGACGATCATCAGCGAGGCGTTGGGCACGTCGACCCCGACCTCGATCACCGTGGTCGCCACCAGCAGGTCGAGCGCGCCGTCCTTGAAGGCGCGCATCGCCGCCTGCTTTTCCGCCGGGCGCATGCGGCCGTGGACGAAGCCGATCCGCAGCTCCGGCAGCGCTTCGGACAGCTGGCGATGGGTGGTCAGCCCGGCCTGCGCGGCGGCCGGCATGCGCGCGCCGCCGGGGCGGTCGCCCGCGTCCTCCTCGATCAGGGTGCAGACCCAATAGGCCTGCCGCCCCTGCGCGCAGGCGCTGCGGATCCGCTCGACCAGTTCCGGCCGGCGCCCGACGCCGAGCACCACGGTCTGCACCGGCGTGCGCCCGGGCGGCAGCTCGTCGATCGCCGACACGTCCAGGTCGGCGTAGGCCGCCATCGCCAGGGTGCGCGGGATCGGGGTCGCGGTCATCACCAGCTGGTGCGGCACCCGCCCCGGCCCGTCCGGGCTGCCGCCCGCCCCCTTGTCGCGCAGCGCCAGGCGCTGGTGCACGCCGAACCGGTGCTGCTCGTCGACGATCGCCAGCGCCAGGTCGCGGAACGCCACCGCCTCCTGCATCAGCGCATGGGTGCCCACCACCAGCTGCGCCTCGCCCGAGGCCACCTGCGCCAGCGCCGCGGCGCGGGCGCGGCCGGTGACCTTGCCGGCCAGCCAGGCGATCCGCACGCCCAGCGGCTCCAGCCACGTCCGCAGGCTGGCCAGGTGCTGCTCGGCCAGCAGCTCGGTGGGCGCGACCAGGGCCGCCTGCCGGCCCCGTTCGACCGCCATCAGCGCGGCCAGCGCGGCCACCACGGTCTTGCCGGAGCCGACGTCGCCCTGCACCAGGCGCAGCATCGGCCGGTCCCGGGCCAGGTCGGCGCGGACCTCGGCGAACACCCGTTCCTGCGCCGCGGTCAGCGCGAACGGCAGCGCATCGCGCAGCCGCCGCGCCAGCCGGCCCGGGCCGTCCAGCGGCGTGGCCGCGTGCCGCTGCAGCGCGATCCGCTGCCGGCGCAGGCTCAGCTGGTGCGCCAGCAGTTCCTCCAGCGCCAGCCGGCGCTGCGCCGGGTGGGTTCCGGCCAGCAGCGCGCCGACGTCGGCATCGACCGGCGGCCGGTGCACGGTCAGCAGCGCGTCGCGCAGCGAGGGCAGCCGCAGCCGGCGCTGCATGTCCGGCGGCAGCAGTTCGAGCGCCTGCTCGTCCGGCAGCCGCTCCAGCGCCGCGGCGATCAGGCGCCGCAGCGCGACCGGACCGATCCCCTCGACCGCCGGGTAGACCGGATCGAGGCGGTCGCCGAGCCCGTCGTCGTCCGCCTCGAGCACCCGGTAGCTCGGGTGCACCATCTCCAGCCCGTGCTGGCCCGGCCGCGGCGTGCCGTAGCAGCGCACCCGCGCGCCCGGCCGGAACTGCGCCACCTGGGCGGCGCGGAAGTGGAAGAAGCGCAGCACCAGGGTCGCCCGCGAGTCGTCGCCGATCGCCACCCGCAGCATCGGCCGGTAGCGCAGGCCGCGCTCGACCGCCTCGACCCGGCCCTCCACCTGCGCCGCCTCGCCCGGGCGCAGCGCGCGGATCGGGGTGATGCGGGTGCGGTCCTCGTACTGCCGCGGCAGCAGCAGCCACAGGTCCTGCAAGCTCGCCAGCCCGCGCGCGGCCAGCTTCTCGGCGACCCGGGGACCGACCCCCGGAAGTGTCGACAGCGGCGCATCGCCCGCCGGCGACAGCGCCGGCCCCGCCGGGGAACCGTTCTTGCCGCGCCTGCCGGCCGCGCCCGGCACGGCCTTCAGTCGAGCGCCAGGATCGCGTCCACCTCGAAGCGCGC
>JBKHXI010000076.1:0-10392 GCA_046566095.1 Gammaproteobacteria bacterium
GCCTCCCCCGGCAGGTCGGAGTCGGCCTTCAGCCGCCCCAGGCGCGCAGGTTGAGGAACTGGCGGCGGGTCTTCGGGCCGTAGGTGGCGAAGGCCGGGTCGGGCGCGTTGCGGTAGTCCTCGCGCAGGCGGGCGACGGCGTCGCGTGCCAGGTGCCGGTCCAGCACCTCCGGCGGCACCGGGTACAGCTTCAATGCGTTGAGGCCGAAGACCTTGGCGCGGATCGCCGGGGTGATCTCCGGGTAGCCGAAGCGCTCGCGGAACTCCGGGCTGATCTGGAAGGCGCGGAAGGCCTGGATCTGGTCCTGCGGGCTGCCGTACCAGATCGAGTCGGTGCCCCAGAGGATGTTGTCCTCGCCCAGGTGCACCAGCAGCTTGCCCAGCGCGTGCGCGGCCATGTCCGGATCGCGCATCAGGAAGCGCCAGGTGGAGCCGAGTTCGGCGTAGACGTTGCTGCGGTGGCCGAGCCCGGCGGCGCGCATCGAGGTCACCAGCGCGTCGATGCCGTCGATCCGGTTCGGGTCGTACGGCCCCTCGCCCTTGTCGGTGACGAAACCGGAGTGGTAGATCAGGAAGTTGACGTCCGGGTAGCGCCGCGCCACCCGGCCGATGTCGGCGCAGGTGCTGTGCTCGTAGCTGTCGGGCCCGAACGGCAGGCCCTTGTGGATGGCGATGTTGCGCACGCCCAGCCGGCGCGCCTCCTCGATCATGCGCAGGCCCGGCTCGTCGTCCATGAAGAAGCCGCGGCGGTCCGGGCCCCACTGGGTGTAGGTCTTCCAGGCGGAGATGCCGAACTCCTTGGCCAGTCGTTCCATGTCCTCGACGTCGCCCGGCTGGTTCGGGTTGACCCGGCCGTGCAGGTACAGCCGGTGGGTGCCGTCCATCTTCTCGACGATCGCGGCGGTGGCGGCGGCCTCCTCGATGGTCAGCGGCTCGCCCTCGCGGGTGGAGGGCACGAAGCTGAGCACGGTCAGGTCGGTGTCCGAGTCCAGGAAGATGTCCTGGATGAAGCGGTCCGGCCCCAGGCACTGCAGGTGGTCGCGCGGGCCGGGCAGGGCGCTGGCGGCGCAGCGGCCGGGCTCGGCGAAGCCGCGCAGCGGGCGGGCGTCGTCGGGCAGGCGCCGGGTCCAGGCCCCGGTCGGGTTCACGAAGTGGCCCTGCACGTCGAAGATGAACTCGTCGCCGGCCAAGGTCGCGGCGGCCGCGTCCGCATCGGTCGCCGCGTCGGCGGCCAGCGCGAAGAAGCCGCCGCGCCGGCCGGCCGCGGCGTAGGCCGCATTCATCGCCAGCAGCGTGGTCGCCGCCCCGCACAGCGACACCAGGAAGCCGCGGCGCGACAGCCCCAGCCGCCGTGCGTTGCCGGTGGCCGCCTCCAGCGCCTGGCGCCGGGCCAGGTGGTGCACGGGCGCCAGCGGCACCGGCGCGAACTCGCCGTTGCTGGTGCTATCGAGCTTGACCGGCAGCCGCAGGCCGTCGGGATCGTTCCGGTTGCGCATGGCCGCAGTCCCCGCGATGGCTCGACCGCCAGCCTAGCGCGTCGCGCGGCGGCGCGGATGTGCCGGAAGGCGCAGTCGGCGCGGATGCCGCATACTCCGGACCGTGGTAGCGGGAGGACGGCAGGGGGCAGCGCAGCGAGCATGGACGAACCGATGCGGCAGCCGATCGACTTCGAATGGCTGTTCGACCATTCCCCCAACCCCTACATGCTGCTCGACCGCGAGCTGCGCTTCGTGGCGGCGAACCGGGCCTACCTGCGGGTGACCGGCCGGCGCCGCGACGAGCTGATCGGCGTGCACATCTTCGACGCCTTTCCCGGCGACCCGGGCGAGCCGGACGACAGCCAGGTGCGCGAGCTGCGCGAGTCGCTGCTGCGGGTGCTGCGCACCGGCGAGCGCGACACCCTGGGCCTGATCCGCTATTCGATCCCGGTGCGCGGCAAGCACGGCACGGTGTTCGAGGAGCGCTACTGGAGCGCCACCCATACCCCGGTGCCGGGGCCGGACGGCGACGTCGCCCACATCCTGCAGCACACCGTCGACGTCACCGAGCTGCAGCGGCTGAAGGCGCAGCTGCGCGCGGCCCGCAGCGAGGTTGGCGGCCAGCCGATGGAGCAGCTGGAGAGCGGCGTGCTGCAGCGCGCCCGGCAGGTGCAGCGCGAGCACGCGGCGCTCGAGTCGCAGCGCCGGCACCTGCTGCGCCTGTTCGACGAGGCGCCGGGCTTCATGGCCTACCTCAGCGGCCCGGACCACGTCTTCGAGCTGGTCAACCGCGCCTACACCGCGCTGATCGGCCACCGCGACGTGACCGGCCAGCCGGTGCGCGAGGCGCTGCCGGACGTGGAGGGACAGGGCTTCTTCGAGCTGCTGGACGAGGTCTACCGCAGCGGCAAGCCGTTCCTCGGCACCGGGATCCAGGTCGAGCTGCAGCGCACCCAGGACGCGCGGCCGGAAACCCTGTACCTGGACTTCATCTACCAGCCGGTGTTCGACGGCCAGTGCCAGGTCACCGGCATCTTCGTCCAGGGCCACGACGTCACCGCGCAGAAGCGCACCCGCGACGAGCTCGAGCGCTACCGCAACCACCTCGAGGAGCTGGTGCTGGCGCGCACCGAGGCGCTCGAGAAGAGCGAGGCGGCGCTGCTGCAGGCGCAGAAGATGGAGGCGGTGGGGCGGCTGACCGGCGGCGTCGCCCACGACTTCAACAACGTGCTGCAGGTGATCGGCGCCAACCTGCAGCTGATCCGCGGCATGGGCGCGGACCCGGCGCTGGCGCAGCGCGCGCAGGCGGCGCTGGACGCGGTCGAGCGCGGCGCCAAGCTGGCCTCGCAGCTGCTGGCGTTCGCCCGGCGGCAGCCGCTGCGGCCGGTGGTGCTGGACCCGGGCGCGCGCCTGCGGCGGCTGGAGGAGCTGCTGCGTCGTTCGCTCGGCGAGACCGTGCGCCTGCGCCTGGAGATCGACGAGGCGGTCTCGCCGGTCGAGGCCGACATCCACCAGCTGGAGAACGCGGTCCTCAACCTGGCGATCAACGCGCGCGACGCGATGCCGCGCGGCGGCACCCTGGTGCTGCGCGTGCGCGACGTCGAGGTGGCCGCCGAGGCCGCGGCGCGCGATCCCGACGTGCCGCCGGGCGAATACGTGCGGATCGACGTTGCCGACACCGGCCAGGGCATGCATCCGGAAGTGCGGGCGCGCGCCTTCGAGCCGTTCTTCACCACCAAGGGCGAGGGCCGCGGCACCGGCCTGGGCCTGAGCATGGTGTACGGCTTCGTCAAGCAGAGCGGCGGCCACGTGCACATCGACAGCGAGTACGGCCGCGGCACCACGGTCTCGATCTACCTGGCGCGCAGCGCCGGCGTGCCGGAAGCCGAGGCGCCGCGCAGCGGCGGCGCGCAGCGCGGGCGCGGCGAGCACGTGCTGGTGGTCGAGGACGACGCCGCGGTCCGCGACAGCACCGTCGCCACCCTGCGCGGCCTGGGCTACGCGGTGTCCCAGGCCGCCGACGCGCAGGCGGCGCTGGCCATGCTCGAGGGCGGGCTGCGCCCCGACCTGCTGTTCACCGACGTGATCATGCCCGGCCCGGTGCACAGCACGGAGCTGGCCGCACGCGCCCGCGCCCTGGTGCCGGGCATCGCGGTGCTGTTCGCCTCCGGCTACACCGAGGACGCGCTGACCCACGAGGGCCGGCTCGACCCGGGCGTGGAACTGCTCGGCAAGCCCTACCTGCACGACGCGCTGGCCGCGCGGCTGCGCGCGCTGCTGGATGCGCGCGCCCCCGGCCCGGCCGCGGCGCCACCCGCCGCCGGGCAGGCCGGAGAAGGCCTGCGCGTGCTGTTCGTGGAGGACGACCGCGACAACCGCGACGCCACCGCCGCGCTGCTGCGCGTGCAGGGCCACGAGGTGGCGGCCTGCGCCACCGCCGGCGAGGCGCTGGCGGCGCTGGAGCGGGGCGACTGGCAGGTCCTGCTCGCCGACGTGCAGCTGCCCGACATGGACTGCGCCGGCCTGGTGGCGCGCGTCCGCCGCCGCCGGCCCGGGATCGGCGTGGTGCTGGTCACCGGCCACGATCCGGCGCACGTGCGCGGGCTCGGCCTGTCCGATCCGGTCCTCACCAAGCCGTTCGGACCGGAGCAGCTGCAGGCCGCGGTACGGGCCGCGGTAAAGCGCGTGCGCGCCTGAGCCCCGTTCACGCACGTCGCACGGGCGCTCTGCGAGAACGTCGCGCCCCATCCCCGTCGCCGGAGGCCACGCCATGCATGCCGATCCCGTTCCGCCTTCCGCCCGGATCGCCGCCCGGCGGGCCGCCGGCTGGGTGCCGCCGCTGGCGCGCTTCGGCTACGCCGCCAAGGGCGTGGTCTACGTGTTGGTCGGTTGGCTGGCCGCGCGCGTGGGGATCGCCGGCGGTCGCGCGGGCAGCACCACCGAGGCGCTGGCCACGCTGGCGCGCGAGGACGGCGGGCGGCTGGCGCTGCTGGTGGTGGCGCTGGGCCTGCTCGCCCACGTGCTGTGGCGGGGCGTGCAGGCGCTGCTCGACCCGGAACATGCCGGGCGCGACGCGAAGCGGATCGGCATGCGGCTGTTCTACCTGCTCAGCGGGGCGGTGTACGGCGCGCTGGGCTGGACCGCGTGGCGGCTGTCGCAGGGCGCCGGCGGCGGCGACGGCGAGGGCCAGCGGATCTGGATCGCGCGCCTGCTGGAGCAGCCGTTCGGCGCCTGGCTGGTGATGCTGGCCGGGCTGGGCGTGGCCGGCTACGGCATTCACCAGCTGCGCAAGGCCTGGAAGGGCGACGTCAACCGGCGCATGGAGGGCGCCGACGCGGCCACCGGCGGCTGGGCCCGGACCATCGGCCGGATCGGCACCGGTGCGCGCGGGCTGGTGCTGCTGCCGATCGGCTGGTTCGTGTTCCAGGCCGGCCGCCAGTACCGGGCCGACGCCGCGGCCGATACCGGCGAGGTGCTGCGCATGGTGGACACGCCCTGGCTGCTGGCCGCGGTCGGGCTGGGGCTGCTGCTCTACGGCGTGCACCAGCTCATCAAGGCCGTATACCGGCGGATCGCGCGCCCCGCCTGAGGCGTGGGGCCTGCGCTCCCCCGGCTCCGGTACCGCGCGCGCCGCGCCGGGCGGTATGCTCGGGCCCGGGTCCGGCGCAGGAGGCCTTCGCCAGGTGGCCAGGGTGGTGCTCGCATCGGCGCTGTCGCGCTGGCTGCCGGAGGCGGCCGCCGGCGCCGCGCGCGCCGGCGAGACCGCGCTGGAGGTGCCGGCGGGCACCGTGGCCGAGGCGCTGGAAGGCGCGTTCGCGCGCCATGCCGGCCTGCGCGGTTACGTGCTCGACGACCAGGGCGCGGTCCGCCACCATGTGGCGGTGTTCGTCGACGGCGACGCGCTGCGCGACAAGCGCGACCTGTCGCAGCCGGTGCGGCCCGGCGCGGAGGTGTACGTGATGCAGGCCCTGTCCGGCGGCTGAGGAGCGCGCATGTCCGACACGCTGCTGCTGTCCACGCGCAAGGGCCTGTTCGCGCTGGCGCATGCCGGCGACGGCGCCTGGCGCATCGAGGCGCTGCACTTCCCCGGCGACAACGTCTCGATGGCGCTGGCCGACCCGCGCGACGGCAGCTGGTACGCGGCGCTGGACCTGGGCCATTTCGGGGCCAAGCTGCAGCGCTCGACCGATCGCGGCGGGCACTGGTCCGAGTGCGCGGTGCCGGCCTACGCCGAAGGCGACATGGTCAACGTCGGCGACGGCAAGCCCTCGCAGCCGGCGACGCTGAAGATGGTGTGGGCGCTCGAGCCCGGCGGCGCGGACCAACCCGGCCGGCTCTGGGCCGGCACCATCCCGGGCGGCCTGTTCCGTTCCGACGACCACGGGGCGAGCTGGGAGCTGGTCCGTGCGCTGTGGGCGCATGCCGAGGCCGGGGAATGGTTCGGCGGCGGCTACGACTGGCCCGGCATCCACTCGGTCTGCATCGATCCGCGCGACCCGGACCGGATCCGGGTCGCCGTGTCCACCGGCGGGGTGTGGCGCAGCGACGACGGCGGCGCGAGCTGGCGGCAGACCGCCGACGGCATGCGCGCGGAGTACATGCCGCCCGAACGCGCGCGCGAGCCGGGCATCCAGGACGTGCACCGCATGGTCCAGTGCCGCGACGCGCCCGAGCATTTCTGGGTGCAGCACCACAACGGGGTGTTCCGCAGCACCGGCGGCGGAGGGGACTGGCAGGAGATCGACAGCGTGCGCCCGTCGGCGTTCGGCTTCGCGGTCGCCGTGCATCCGCGCGACCCGGACATCGCCTGGTTCGTGCCGGCGGTCAAGGACGAGAAGCGCTATCCGGTCGACGCCCGGCTGGTGGTGGCGCGCACCCGCGACGGCGGCGCCAGCTTCGAGGTGATCGACCGCGGCCTGCCGGAAGTGCCCAGCTACGACCTGGTCTACCGGCACGGGCTGGCGGTGGACGGCAGCGGCCGGCGCCTGGCGTTCGGCTCGACCACCGGCGGGGTCTGGACCAGCGCGGACGGCGGCGACAGCTGGCGGATCCTGCCGGCGCGCCTGCCGCCGGTGCACGCGGTGGCCTTCGCCTGAGCCGCATTCATCGCGCGTTGTGCAGCCCGGGCCGGGGCGCCCCTAGACTGTCGGTCGACCCGCCACCGACCGCCAAGCCCCCGTTCCGGTCCCGCGAATGCCCACGATGCCCCGCAACCCCGTTTCCCGGATCGCCCGCGCATCGGTCCGTGCATCCGCCCGAGCGTTCGGCGTGGCCGCATTCGCCTGGCTGCTGGCGGCCTGCAGCGGCCAGCCTGCGGTGGAGGAGAACGGCGCCCAGTTCGGGGCCGACAGCGAGCCGGCGCTGGAGATGCCGGTGGCCCTGGACGAGGCGCTGCCGGTGCAGGGGCCGATCGACCCGGACTCGCCGCCGGGGGTGGACTGGTCGCCCCTGGCGCTGGAATCGGGCGAGGCCTGGATCAGCTGCGAGCACGAATACGAGGCCGGCGACGGCGCGCCGCTGCCCGACCTCTCGCGCCCGACGCTGGAGGCCGCGCTGGAACCGTGCCGCGAGCCCGGCACGCTGCGCCTGCGCTACGAGGGCAAGGTGCTGGGCGACTTCACCGCGCTGATCCAGCGCGTGGCCGAGGTGGCCGACGCGCTGGGCGTGACCCGGCGGGTGCTCGACGTCAGCTCCAGCGGCGGCCAGATCGAGCACTCGATCCGCGCCGGCGACGCGATCGCCGAATCCGGCTGGACCATCTGGGTGCGCGAGGACTCGATCTGCCACAGCGCCTGCGTGCTGGTGCTGGCGGCGGGGGACATGCGCATGGTCGCCGGCCGGGTCGGCGTGCACCGGATGATGCGGATCGGCTCGGAGGCGACCTCGCGCGCGGAACTGGACGCCGAGCTGCGCGAGATCGCCGCCAACATGAACGCCTACCTGCAGCGCAACGGCGCCTCCAGTTCGATCACCGACCTGATGATGACCGTGCCCAACCACAGCCTGCGGCTGCTGACCGCCGAGGAACTGCTGCGCTTCGGCCTGCAGGGGCGCAACGCGGCCGAGGAGGACCTGCAGCGGATCGAGCTGGCGCGCCGCTGCGGCGAGGATTTCGTGCGCCGGCGCGATGCCTTCTTCCGCGCCTTCGACGCCCAGTGCGCGGCCGGCGACGGCGAGGCCGCGGTCGACGAGATGGGCGCCTGCGGCCTGGCGCTGCGCGAGCGCTACGGCTTCCCGGACGCGCGCTGCCCCGCCGACGGGCCGCTGGTCGAATACGACGCCGAGCGCCCGCGCCCGTCCGACCGCGCCGGTTGAGGCGCATCCCGCCGCCTCGGCTTCAGCGAAGCGGGGGAAGGCTGGGATGGGGGCGACGGCGCCGGTGCGCTTCGGGAACGCGCAGGGGTTAGCGAGTGGGACGCACTTCATTCGAAGTCAGTTGGGTTCAGGAGGTGAGCCGGCTCCGGTCCGCCCCCACCCTGGCCCGTCCGGCCTGCTGGCGGAGCCAGCAGGCGTTCGTCGACGCGCGGACCGGTGGTCCGCAAACGCGTCGCCTCACCCCGCCGCGAGTGGGGGAGGGGATCCGGTACTCATCACCCGGATGGCGACGTCGCCGAGCGTGACCGTCTGCCCGGCGCGGATCTTGGCGGTCTTGCGCGATTCGACCGTGCCGTCGACCGCCACCATGCCGCTGGCGACCAGCCGCTTGCCGGCGCCGCCGCTGTCGGCGAGCCCGGCGAGCTTGAGCAGCTGGTTGAGTTCGACGAACTCGCGGCCCGGGTCGAGCGGGAAGTCGATGCGCTGCATGCGGCCAGTGTAGTCCGGGTCGGGCGCTTCGCGGCGCGCGCACGCCCGAAGGCGCACACTATGCGGCCCGCCGAGCCGCGCCTGCCCCATGTCCGACGCCCCCGATTCCTCCGCCCGCCCGCGTTTCGCCGACCTGGGCCTGTCCGCCCCGGTGATGGAGGCGGTGACGGCGGTCGGGTACGAAACCCCGTCGCCGATCCAGGCCGCGACCATCCCGGCACTGCTGGCCGGGCGCGACGTGCTCGGCCAGGCCCAGACCGGTACCGGCAAGACCGCCGCGTTCGCGCTGCCGATCCTGTCGAACCTGGACCTTTCGCGGAATACGCCGCAGGCGCTGGTGCTGGCGCCCACCCGCGAACTGGCGATCCAGGTCGCCGAGGCCTTCCAGACCTATGCGGCGAAGATCCCCGGATTCCACGTGCTGCCGATCTACGGCGGCCAGGGCTACGGGCCGCAGCTGGCGGCGCTGCGCCGCGGCGTGCACGTGGTGGTCGGCACCCCGGGCCGGGTGATCGACCACCTGCGGCGCAAGACCCTGGACCTGTCGCGGCTGCAGTGGCTGGTGCTCGACGAGGCCGACGAGATGCTGCGCATGGGCTTCATCGACGACGTCGAGACCGTGCTCAGGCAGACGCCGGAGGACCGCAAGGTCGCGCTGTTCTCCGCGACCATGCCGCCGCCGATCCGGCGCATCGCCCAGACCTACCTGCGCGACCCGGTGGAGGCGACCATCGCCGGCAAGACCACCACCGCGGTCAACATCCGCCAGCGCTACTGGTTCGTCAGCGGCCTGCACAAGCTCGACGCGCTGACCCGGATCCTGGAGGCCGAGCCCTATGACGCGATGATCGTGTTCGCGCGCACCAAGTCGGCCACCGACGAGCTGGCCGGCAAGCTGGCCGCGCGCGGCATCGCCGCGGCGGCGATCAACGGCGACGTCGACCAGAAGCAGCGCGAACGCACCATCCAGCGGCTGAAGGACGGCGAGATCGACGTGCTGGTGGCGACCGATGTGGCCGCGCGCGGGCTGGACGTGGAGCGCATCAGCCACGTCCTCAACTACGACATCCCCTACGACACCGAAAGCTACGTGCACCGGATCGGCCGCACCGGCCGCGCCGGGCGCAGCGGCGAGGCGATCCTGTTCGTGACCCCGCGCGAGAAGGGCATGCTGCGCGCGATCGAGCGCGCCACCCGGCAGCCGATCGAGGAAATGGCGCTGCCGAGCGTGGAGGCGGTCAACGACCGACGCGTGGCGCGATTCCTGGGCCGCATCACCGAGACCCTGGAATCGGCTGGCGAGGGCGACGAGCTGGCGCTGTACCGCGACCTGGTGCTGCGCTACCAGCGCGAGCGCGACGTGCCGGCCGCCGACATCGCCGCGGCGCTGGCGAAACTGCTGCAGGGGCGCACGCCGCTGCTGCTGCCGCCGGAACGCGCGCCCGCTCCGGCGCGCAGCGTGGCGGACCGCGGCCTACGCGCCGACCGCGACGGCGCCGGGGCGCGTGCGCCGCGCGCGACGTCCCGGCCGGGGCAGGGCGAGGCGCCTTCGGCGCGGACTGCGGGCGCCGGCGGCAGCGACCGCGGGCCACGCGGCGCCGAACGGCCGCGCAGGGAGCCGGGGCCGCGCGGCGCGCCCGAGCCGGGCATGGAGAGCTACCGCATCGAGGTCGGCCACCGCCACGGCGTCAAGCCCGGCAACATCGTCGGCGCGATCGCCAACGAGGCGGACCTGGAGAGCCGCTACATCGGCCGCATCGACATCCACGACGACCATTCGGTGCTGGACCTGCCCGAAGGCATGCCGCGCGAGCTGCTGATGCACCTGAAGAAGGTCCGCGTCGCCGGCCAGCCGCTGCGCCTGTCGCGCCTGAAGGACGGCGCCGAAGCCGCGCCGCCGCGCGCCGCGCCGCGCGGCCCGCGCCCTGCCTCGCCGCACCGCAAGGGTCCGCGCCCGCCGCGCGGCTGATGGCGACTACGCCGTAGGCGCTGCGTAAGCTGCGACCCCGGGCAGGCTCCGGAGACGGTGAGGTCGCAGCCTGCGCAGCGCCTGCAAACGGGCGACGTGTCGCCGGGTCGGGGCTGAAGCCCCTCCTACAAAGCGCAATCGC
>JBKHXI010000077.1:0-13564 GCA_046566095.1 Gammaproteobacteria bacterium
CGCGCGCGCATCCGTACAATGCGCGCATGAGTGCGAGCCCTGCCGCCCCTGTCATTCCGGCCGACGCGCTGCGTCTGTCGGTGGCGCCGATGATGGACTGGACCGACACCCACTGCCGGGTGTTCCACCGCCGGCTGGCGCCGCATGCGCGCCTGTACACCGAGATGGTGCACGCCAACGCGGTGATCCACGGCGACCGCGGGCGGCTGCTGGCGATGGATCCGGTGGAGCACCCGGTCGCGCTGCAGCTCGGCGGCAGCGAGCCCGGGCTGCTGGCGCAGGCGGCGCGGATCGGGGCCGACCACGGCTTCGACGAGATCAACCTCAACTGCGGCTGCCCGTCCGACCGGGTGCAGGCGGGCCGCTTCGGGGCCTGCCTGATGCGCGAGCCGGCGCTGGTGGCCGAGGGCGTGGCGGCGATGATCGCGGCGGTGCCGGTGCGGGTGCCGGTGACGGTGAAGTGCCGGCTCGGGGTCGACGACGACCACGACTTCGGCCGCTTCCTCGGCTTCGTCGACTCGGTGGCCGCGGCCGGCTGCTGGGTGTTCGTGGTGCACGCGCGCAACGCCTGGCTGCAGGGGCTGAGCCCGAAGGAGAACCGCGAGGTGCCGCCGTTGCGCTACGACTGGGCCTACCGGCTCAAGCGCGAGCGCCCGGACCTGCAGGTGGTGGTCAACGGCGGCATCGCCGACGCCCCCGAGGCGACCGCGCACCTGGAGCATGCCGACGGCGCGATGCTCGGGCGCGCCGCCTACCACGATCCCTACCTGCTGCACCGGCTCGACACGGCCTGGTTCGGCGGTGCGCTGCTGACACGCGGCGAACTGCTGCGCGGGCTGCGGCCCTACGTCGAGGCGCAGCTGGCGCGCGGCGCGCAGCTCAAGCACATCGTCCGCCACGTGCTGGGCCTGTTCGCCGGGCAGCCCGGCGGCCGCGCCTTCCGCCGGATCCTGAGCGAACAGGCGCACCGGCCGGGCGCGGACTGGTCGCTGGTGGAGCGGGCGCTGGCCTGCACCGAGCCGCGCGCGGACGCGGCCTGAGGCGGGCCCGCCGGGCATGCTGACCCGCGACCCGGAGGCCTTCGCCGCGTTCGCGCGCGGCTGCACGACCGATTTCGGTCCGGCGACCGCGCGCGGCGCCTTCCTGGTCGCGCCCGAGGGCTTCCGCCGCGCGGACGAGTCGGCGCGCGACAACCGCTACATGGCCACCGCCGGCGGCTTCGCGCCCGTGCGTGCGCTCGAGGAGCACCGCGCCCTGCAGCGGGCGCTGGCGACGGAGCTGCCGGTGGTCTGCTTCCCCGGCGACCCCGACGCGCCGGACGCGGTCTTCCCCAACAACGTGTTCGCCACCGTGCCCGGCCGCTTCATCGTCGGGCGCATGCGCCATGCCGTGCGCCGGCGCGAGGCCGCGCGCGCGGACATCCGCGGTTTCCTGGGCGGCGTGCTCGGGCTTGCCGAGGTCGATCTGTCGCGGCAGGCCCATCCCTGCGAGCTGACCGGCGCGCTGGTGATCGACCGCGCGCGCGGCCTGGGTTTCTGCGGCCTGTCCGAGCGCTGCGACGCGCAGGGCGCGCGGCTGATGCACGAGGCCTTCGGCCTGCGCGCGACCCTGCTGTTCGACCTCGCCCCGGGCGAGTACCACGCCAACGTGGTGCTGGCGGTGCTGGCCGGGCGCGCGGCGCTGGTGGCCCCGGGCGGGTTCGCCGATCCGGCGGTCGCCGCGGCCATCGCCGCGCTGTACGCGCCGCATGCGCTGCTGCTGTCGCCGCGGGAACACGCCGGTTTCTGCGCCAATGCCATTTCGCTGGCGCCAGGCAGCGTCTGGATGAGCGCGGGCGCGGCGCGCGCGCTCTCCGACGCCAGCCGGGCCGGCCTTGCCGCCGCGGGCTTCGGCCTGCGCACGGTGCCGCTGCAGGCCCTGGAGGCCGGCGGCGGCTCGCTGCGCTGCTGCGTCGCCGAGCTGTTCTGATCGTGCTGTTCTGATCGAGCTGGTCTGATCCGGATCCTCGGCGCGGGGGCGGCGCCGTGCTGCGGGCCGCGGCACTGAACCGCCGCCGTGGCCGCCGGAAAAGTTCAGACCGGATTCACTGCTCCGTGACAGAATCGCATTCATCCATGCCCTGCGGCGGGCGCGCCCGGCCGCCGCGGCACAGCCCCCTCGCCCCATTCCGAGATTCCGGCCCATGTTCCCGTCCCTGCGTGCCCTGCCGCTGCTGCTTGCCGCCTCCGCGCTGGCGGCGCTGCCGTGGGCGGCCGGGGCGCAGGACCGCGGCCGGGAGCGCGGCCAGGGCGAGCGCCAGGCCGCGGCGGAGCGCCAGCACGGCCGCCAGGCCGAGCAGCGGGCCCTGTCGGACTCGGTGCGGCGGATCGGCCGGGCCACCCAGGGCCAGGTGCTGAGCGCGGAACGGGTGAAGTTCGAGGGCCGGGACGTGAGCCGGGTCAAGGTCATCGACGGCAGCGGCCGGGTCCGGGTGCTCTGGGACGATCCGCAGGCCGGAAGCGGCGATGAGCCCCGTTCACGTACACGCCGCGACGACGGGGACGATCCCACCCTGTAGGCCAACGTGGCCTTTCGGGCCATCCCCTGACGGAGTGACCCCCATGCGTATCCTGCTGGTCGAGGACGAGGCCCCGCTGCGCGAGACCCTGGCCGCGCGCCTCAAGCGTGAAGGCTATGCGGTCGATGCCGCCCAGGACGGCGAGGAAGGCCTGTACATGGGCCGCGAGGTGCCGTTCGACGTGGGCATCATCGACCTGGGCCTGCCCAAGATGTCGGGCATGGAGCTGATCAAGGCGCTGCGCGACGAGGGCAAGAAGTTCCCGGTGCTGATCCTGACTGCGCGCTCGAGCTGGCAGGACAAGGTCGAGGGCCTGAAGACCGGCGCCGACGACTACCTGGTCAAGCCGTTCCACGTCGAGGAGCTGCTGGCGCGGATCAACGCACTGGTGCGGCGCGCGGCCGGCTGGAGCAAGCCCACGCTCGAATGCGGCCCGGTCACGCTGGACCTGGCGGCGCAGACGGTCAGCGTCAACGGCCACAACGTCGACCTGACCAGCTACGAGTACAAGGTGCTCGAGTACCTGATGATGCACGCCGGCGAGCTGGTCTCGAAGGCCGACCTGACCGAGCACATCTACCAGCAGGATTTCGACCGCGACTCCAACGTGCTGGAAGTGTTCATCGGCCGCCTGCGCAAGAAGCTCGACCCGGACGGCGAACTCAAGCCGATCGAGACCGTGCGCGGCCGCGGCTACCGCTTCGCGATCCCGCGCAGCGGCGACGAGGACTGATCCGGCTCCCGGGCCGCCGCCGGCCGCGCGCGCGCATGCCGCTATGCTTGCGCGCGTGAGTTCCCGTCCGACCTCTCCCCCGAAGAACCGCCGCGAACCCGCGTGCGCAGCCGCCACGGCCGCGCACGGGCGCCCGCGCGGCCGGACCGCCGCCGGGAGCTTCCGCCGATGCCGGTGAGCCGCTGGGGTCGACCGCGCTCGCTGCAGGCGCGCCAGCTGCTGGCCGCCAGCCTGGGCCTGGTCGCGTTCCTGGCGCTGGCCGGGTTCGCGCTCGACCGCGCCTTCCTCAGTACCGCCGAGAGCAACCTGCAGCAGCGGCTGAAGAGCTACGCGCTGGCCTACGCCGACGACATCGAATTCCTGCGCGACGGCAGCCTGTACGTGCCCGACACCCCGCCCGACCCGCGCTTCTCGCAGCCGGGCGGGGGCCTGTACGCCGAGGTGGTGCTGCCGAACGGCCACTGGGACTCGCCCTCGGCGCAGGGGCCGCGGCTGCCGGCCGGCGGCATGCTCGCGCCCGGCGAGGAGGCCTTCACCGGGCCGCTGCCGATCACCGAGCTCGGCGGCGAACGCGGGCAGGCCTACCGCTACGGCATGGGCCTGGTCTGGAGCATGGCCGACGACCCGGAGGCCGAGTTTCCGTACACCATCCACATCCTCGAGGACACCACCACCCTCAGCCGCCAGATCGCGGTGTTCCGCCAGGCGCTGTGGGGCTACCTGGGCAGCGCCGGCCTGATCCTGCTGCTGCTGCAGATGGTGGTGCTGCGCTGGAGCCTGATGCCGCTGCGGCGGGTGGTCACCGAGCTCAAGCGGGTGCAGCGCGGCGCGCTGTCGCGGATGAGCGAGCGCCACCCGCGCGAGCTCGAGCCGCTGACCGAGAGCATCAACGCCTTCATCGAGACCGAGCGCCAGAACCTGGAGCGCCACCGCCACGTGCTGGCCGATCTGGCGCACAGCCTCAAGACCCCGCTGGCGGTGCTGCGCTCGCGCCTGGACAGCGACGCCGGCGAGGCCGAGCTGCGCGAGGAACTCGACACCCAGCTGCGTCGGATGAACGACATCGTGTCCTACCAGCTGGCGCGCGCCGCCTCCGGCGGGCATGCGCTGTTCGCGCCGCCGGTGGCGATCGAGCCGCACGCCGAGGAGATCGTGCGCGGGCTGGAGAAGGTCTATGCCGGCAAGGGCGTGCTGTGCGAATTCGAGATCGATGCGCAGGCGCGCTTCCACGGCGAGGTCGGCGACCTGCAGGAGCTGCTCGGCAACCTGCTGGAGAACGCGTTCAAGTGGGCGCGCGCGCGGGTGATGCTCACCGTGCGCGCCGGCGAGAGCGCGCCGGGCCGGCGCCCGGGGCTGTGGCTGGCGGTGGACGACGACGGCCCCGGCATCGCGCCCGCGCAGGTCGACCGGGTGCTGCAGCGCGGCGTGCGCGGCGACGAGCGGGTGCAGGGCCACGGCATCGGTCTTGCGATCGTGCAGGACATCGTCCGCAGCTACCGCGGCAGCCTCGACGTGAGGCGCGCGCCGGACCTGGGCGGCGCCCGCTTCGAAGTCGAGATCCCGCCGGGCCTGTGACCCGCCACGGCTCCGGCATGCATGCGGCCTCAGGCGAAGGGCGACGGGCCGTAGAAGCGCTCCAGATGCGCGGCGACCTCGGGCATGGCGTCGGCCAGCGATGCCGGATCGCTGAAGTGGTACTCGCTGCAGACCGCGAAGAACTCCTCCGGCGCCTCGGCGGCGTAGCCGTCGATGGCGGGACTGCGCCCGGCCTCGACCTCGCGCACCAGGGCGTCGAAGGATCGCTGGAAATCGCGCGCCCAGGCCCGCTGCCAGGCGCGCGGCAGCGGCGGGGTGCCGTCGAGGGCGCCGTCGAGCGCGTCGATCTTGTGCGCCATCTCGTGCACCGCCACGCAGTAGCCGGCGCGCGGATCGGCGAGGTCGGCGCACACGTCCGCCCAGGACAGCACCAGCGGCCCGGCGTCCCAGGCCTCGCCGATCAGCTCGTCCTGCCACTGGTGCAGCACGCCGGCGGCATCGACATGGCTGCGTTCCACCCGGAACGCCTCCGGGTACACCAGCAGCTGCGACCAGCCGCGCAGGCCGGCCTCGCCGAAGCGCAGCAGCGGCAGGCAGCACAGCGCGGCCAGCAGCGCGCGTTCGCGCGCATCGAGCGTCAGGCCGGCGAGCGGGGTGATGGTCTTGTCGCGCAGGAAGCGGGCGGCGATCCGCGCCAGCGCGTCCTGCTGCGCTGCGGCCAGCGCGCCGACCCAGGGCGCGTCCGCGGCGACGGCGGCCCAGGTGGCGGAGGGGATCGGATCGGGACGGCGGAAACGCTCGAGCAGCGCGCGCATGCCGCCGTCAGCGGAACATGCCCGGCAGG
The DNA here is from genome assembly GCA_046566095.1 of Gammaproteobacteria bacterium. Classification (GTDB taxonomy): domain Bacteria; phylum Pseudomonadota; class Gammaproteobacteria; order Xanthomonadales; family Xanthomonadaceae; genus CAMPJU01. The sequence continues at coordinate 5,671 of JBKHXI010000077.1, forward strand.
AAACTGTGCCAGCGCGGGGCCTGCATGCGATTGCCGCCGCCGCCGGACTCGCCCTGGGCCGACGGGGTGCCACGGGCGGCCGGCGCCACCGGCTGCGGGCGCTCCCCGGAGGAGTGCAGCTCCGCCTTGTCCTCGGCCTTGGCCCGGGCGGCGTTGATCTCGGGACAGCTGCCGCCGTCGCCGTTGGCCCCGTGCAGCTGGATCTCGCGTGCCGGGACCGCGGCGCACGCGCCGGCCAGCAGCAGGGCGGTCGCGCAGCGGGCGATGGCTGGAAGCATGGCGGCGGTCCTCGCGGCAGGGCCGGGGCGGAAGGCGACAGCACACTATACCCCGGGAAACGCACCGCCGCGACAACAAGAAAAAACAGGGGTCAGAGTACACTTTCACGCGCGTGTGAAAGTGCACTCTGACCCCTGTTTTTTTTCATAATGCGGTGATGTCGGGTTCCGCGATCCAGGATTCTGCCGCCGGGGATGCCGGCGTCCTCGACGCGCGCGCCCTGCTCGAACGCCTGCAGCAGGGCCCAGCGTCCGGGGATGCCCTGGCCGCCGCCGCCGGGGTGACCCGCGCGGCGGTCTGGAAGCGGATCCAGGCGCTGCGCGCGGCGGGCGTGGAGATCCGCGGCCGTGCCGGGCAGGGCTATGCCCTGGCGCATCCGCTGGTCCTGCTCGACGCCGCCGCGATCGCCGCGGCCCTGCCGGCGCCGGCCCGCGCGGAACTGGCCGATGCGCACGCGCTGCAGGTCGCCTGGAGCGTGGATTCCACCAACACCCGGCTGCTGCGCCGGCCACCGCCCGTACGCGGCTGCAGCGTGTTGCTGGCCGAACGCCAGACCGCGGGCCGCGGACGCCAGGGCCGCCGCTGGGCCTCGCCGCTGGCCGCGCACCTGTACCTGTCGGTGGCGCGCCGCTTCGGCGGCGGGCTGGCGCGGCTGGGCGGCCTGAGCCTGGTGGCAGGAGTGGCCGCGGCCGAGGCCCTGGCCGCACTCGGGGCGCCGGTGCGGCTGAAATGGCCCAACGACCTGGTGGTGGCCGACCCGGGCGTGGGCCTGCGCAAGCTCGGCGGCCTGCTGGTGGAGGGCGGCGGCGAGCATGCCGGCCCGGTCCGGGCGGTGATCGGCCTGGGGATCAACCTGCGCATGCCGGCAGCCGCCGCGGCCGCGATCGACCAGCCCTGGTGCGACCTGGCCGGGCTGGTCGAGCCGCTGCCGGACCGCAACCGCCTCGCCGCGGCGCTGCTGGGCCAGCTGCTGCCGGCATTGCGCCGTTTCGACGCCGAGGGCCTGGCGCCGTTCCTGCCGCGCCACGCCGCCTTCGACGCGCTGGCCGGCCGCCAGGTGGTGGTGGAGGACGGCCGGGACCGGCTGGCCGGCACCGCGCTGGGCCTTGCCGCCGACGGGGCGCTGCGGCTGCGCCTGGAGACCGGAGGGGTCCGTGCCTTCCATGCCGGCGAGGTCCGCGTCCGTGCCCGCTGAGCGCCGCCGACGGCGCGGGGGCGGCTGATGGACTGGCTGTTCGACCTGGGCAATTCGCGGCTCAAGTACGCGGCGCTGGCCGGCGGTGCGCCGGGGCCGATGCAGGCCCTGGCCCACGACGGCGTGACGGCGCCGGAGCAGCTGCCGCGCGGGGGCACGGCCTGGCTGGCGAGCGTGGTGCCGCCGGCGCTGGCGCAGGCGCTGGCCGCCGCGCTGGCCGCGCGCTTCGAACAGGTCCGCCAGGCGCGCACGCTGCCGGCGCTGGGGCGCCTGCGCGTGGCCTATGGCGAGCCCGCGCGGCTGGGCGTCGACCGATTCCTGGCCATGCTCGGTGCGCTGGAGGCGGGCCGGGGACCCTGGCTGGTGGTCGGGGTCGGTACGGCGCTGGCGATCGATGCGCTCGACGCCGACGGCCGCCACCTGGGCGGACGCATCGCGCCGTCGCCGACGCTGATGCGCGCGGCCCTGCATGCGCGGGTGCCGCACCTGCCGCCGGAAGGCGGCAGGCCGGTGGATTTCGCGGCCGACAGCGCCGATGCGCTCGCCTCCGGCTGCGAGGGCGCGGCGCTGGCGCTGGTGCAGGACAGCCGCGCGCGGGCGCGCGCCGCGTTCGCCGCCGAGCCGGTCCTGCTGCTGCACGGCGGCGGCGCCGATGCCCTGGCCGCGCGGCTGCCGGCCGCGGTGCTGCGGCCGGAACTGGTGCTGGAAGGGCTGGCGGCGTACGCGCGCCTGCGCACCGAGGCGGGGGAAGAGCGGTGAACGCGCTGTCGGCCTAGCCGGGCCGACGTCGAGCCCGCCGGTCCCGGCCGCACTTGCGCCGCGGCGCGCGCGCCTGGCCGATGCGCATGTGTCCCCGCGTCGGCGCGCGCCGATGCCGCTGCGGACCTGGCCCGGGCCGGCGGCCGCGCCGGCGGCGGTGCGCGGCTTACAATCGGACGATGTTCCCGCGCGCCCTGCTCGTCCTGCTGGTGGCCATGAACCTGGGCGTGGCCGGCTGGTGGCTGGCGCGGCCGGCGCCGGGACCGGCGCCGCCGCCGCAGCAGCCCGAAGGCGTGCCGCGGCTGCAGCTGGCCGGGGAGGCGGGACCGCAGGCGGCGCCGGCCCCGGCGCCGCCTGCGCTGTGCATGCGGCTGGGGCCGTACCTGGAGCCGGCGCCGCTGCAGCGCGCGCGCCTGCACCTGCAGTCGCTGGCGATCGATGCGACGGTGGTGCGCGAGGCGCGGCCGCCGGCACGGCGCTGGCGGGTGATGCTGCCGCCGCCGGCGGGCGAGGAGGATGCCGGCGCGGTGGCCGAGCGGATCGTCGCCGACGGCCTGGGCGAGGCGCAGGTCGTGGCCGCGGGTCCGGAGGCCGGCAGCATCGCCCTGGGCGTGTTCGCGCGCGCGTCCGCCGCGCGCGCGCATGCCGATGCCCTGCGCGCCGCCGGCTACCAGGCGCAGGCCCATCCGGACGGCGACGACGCGCAGTGGCTGGTGGCCGCGCTCGACGCCGCGCAGGCGCAGGACCTCGACGAGCGGTACCTGCGCGCAGCGCTCGGCGCATTGCGCGCCGAGCCGGTCGCATGCGACGCCGCCGGCGCGTGAGCGCCGCGCCGGCCGCGGCCGGCACGGGCAGGCGTTAGAATCGAGGGCCACGCGCGCCGCCGGCTTAGCTCAGCTGGTAGAGCAACCGCCTTGTAAGCGGTAGGTCGTCAGTTCGACTCTGACAGCCGGCACCACCCGTCCGCCGCGCGCGGCCGCCACCCCGACACCGGAGTTCCGATGCGCCGTCGCTTCCTGCCCGTATCCCTGATCGGCGCGCCGACCGACGTGGGCGCCGGCCACCGCGGCGCGCTGATGGGGCCGGACGCGCTGCGCATCGCCGGCCTGCCCGAGGCGCTGGCCCGGCGCGGGGTGGAGGTGGTCGACCGCGGCAACCTCGACGGTCCGCGCAATCCGTGGCAGGAGCCGGTGGACGGCTACCGCCACCTGGCGCAGGTCGTCGCCTGGAACCGCGCGGTGATGGACGCCTTCGTCGCCGAGCTGCGCGAGGGCCGCATGCCGGTGCTGCTGGGCGGCGACCACTGCCTGGCGATCGGCTCGATCACCGCGGTCGCCGCGCACTGCCGCGAGACCGGCAAGCGCCTGCGCATCGTCTGGCTGGACGCGCACGCCGACTTCAACACCTTCGAGGTCACGCCCTCGGGCAACATCCACGGCATGCCGGTGACCTGCCTGTGCGGGATCGGCCCGCGCGAACTCACCCACCTGGGCGGCAGCGCGCCGGCGATCCGGCCCGAGGTCGTGCGCCAGATCGGCATCCGTTCGGTCGACCAGGGCGAGAAGAAGCTGGTCAAGGAGCACGGCCTGGACGTGTACGACATGCGCTACATCGACGAGGTCGGGATGAAGCGGACGATGGAGGCGGCGCTGGCGGGCGTGGACGCCGACACCCACCTGCACGTGAGCTTCGACATCGACTTCCTCGACCCGGACATCGCCCCGGGCACCGGCACCCGGGTCCCGGGCGGGCCGAACTACCGCGAGGCGCAGCTGGTGATGGAGATGATCGCCGACACCGGGCGCATGGCCTCGCTGGACATCGTCGAGCTCAACCCGCTGCTCGACAAGCGCAACCGCACCGCGCACCTGGCCATCGACCTGGTCGAGAGCCTGTTCGGCAAGTCGACGCTGATGCGCGACTGAGCGCGTCCGCCGCGCCCAGCTGAACCGTTCACGCGCCTGCGGGCCCGGATCCGCCGAATCGACGCCGGCTTCACGCCCTGCTGGGGTTTGATGGCGCCGCGGGCAGACCGCCGCGGTTGCCCACCCGCTCTGCGCATCCAAGCTGCACCACTCCCGGAGCCACACCCGGTCGCATCACACCCGATCCAAAGGAGCCACCATGAAGCGCCTGCTAGCCCTGCTGCTGATCTCGCTGTTTTCGCTCGGCACCCTGAGCGCCTGCAACACCATGGCCGGCCTCGGCGAGGACGTCCAGAAGGTCGGCGAGAAGGTCGAGAAGAAGGCCGAGGACTGCAAGGATCCGCCCTGCTGAGTCCCGCAACGGTTGGAATGGACTGCGCACGGAGGCGCGCAGGGATGCATCGAAGGGCCGGGAATTTCCCGGCCCTTCCTTTTTGCGGGCGGCGCATGCGCCCGCGCCACGCGCCCTGCAGCGGATGGGCACGGATCCGCGGGTTGCGCATTCACCGCCGTCAATCCGCACGCAACGAATCCTTGACCGCAGGCCAACGCCGACCGCGCCAATCTGCGCATGCGGGCGCCGCCCGCACATCCCCCAACAGCAAGATCGCAGGATCGAAGGAGCAAGCGATGAACCAGGACATCATCGGCGGCAAGTGGAACCAGCTCAAGGGCAAGATGCAGGCCAAGTGGGGCGACCTGACCGACGACGATTTCGACGTCGCCAAGGGCGACTCCAAGTACCTCGCCGGCAAGCTGCAGGAACGCTACGGCTGGGACCGCGAGCGTGCGGAGAACGAGGTGCGCGAGTTCGAGCGCTCGCTGCCGCCGGAGTATCGTCACTGAGCAGGCGCGGCGCGCGTCGCCGACGCGCACCGGAGCTACGCGAACAGGGCCGGCATCGCCGGCCCTTTTGCTGCGTGTTCCGCGGACCGATCCCCGGGCAGACGCGACGGCGGCGGTCCCGGCCGCAGCAGCCTCGTCACCGGGGGAACTCCCGCGGGCGAGGGCGGGCTGCGCCACGGTCGCCGCGCGCGGGCGTACGCGGCGGCGGCGTACGATCCGTCCCCCGGGCCGCCCGCCGCGGGCCGGCGTTACACTGCGGCCCCTGGTTTTCGCGCCATTCCCGATGCAGCCGACCCGCGTCCTCACCGGCATCACCACCTCCGGCACCCCGCACCTGGGCAACTACGTCGGCGCGATCCGCCCGGCGGTCGCCGCCAGCCGCGCGCCGGGGACCGAGAGCTTCTTCTTCCTGGCCGACTACCACGCGCTGATCAAGGTCGCCGAGCCGGCGCGGGTGCAGCGCTCGACCCTGGAAATCGCGGCCAGCTGGCTGGCCTGCGGCCTGGACCCGGAGCGGGTCTGGTTCTACCGCCAGTCCGACATCCCCGAGATCCCGGAGCTGACCTGGCTGCTGGCCTGCGTCGCCGGCAAGGGCCTGCTCAACCGCGCCCATGCCTACAAGGCCGCCACCGACCGCAACCGCGAGGCCGGCGAGGACGAGGACGCGGGCGTGACCGCGGGCCTGTACATGTACCCGGTGCTGATGGCCGCCGACATCCTGCTGTTCAACGCGCACCGGGTGCCGGTCGGGCGCGACCAGGTGCAGCACATCGAGATGGCGCGCGACCTGGCCCAGCGCTTCAACCACCTGTACGGCGAGCACTTCGTGCTGCCCGAGGCCGCGATCGAGGAACAGGTCGCGACCCTGCCGGGCCTCGACGGGCGCAAGATGTCCAAGAGCTACGACAACGTGATCCCGCTGTTCGCCCCGCGCGATACGCTGAAAAAGCTGGTGTACTCGATCGTCACCGATTCGCGCGCGCCGGGCGAACCCAAGGACGCCGACGATTCCAACGTGTTCCAGCTGTACCGGGCCTTCGCCGACGCCGACGAGACCGCGGCGATGCGCCGGGCCTTCGCCGACGGCATCGCCTGGAGCGAGGCCAAGGCCGCGCTGTTCGAGCGCATCGACGCCGAGCTGGCCCCACTGCGCGAGCGCTACCAGGCCCTGGTCGCGCACCCGGAGCGGATCGAGGCGCAGCTGCGCGACGGCGCCGCGCGCCTGCGCGCGAAGTACGCCACGCCGCTGCTGCGCGAGCTGCGCGAGGCGGTGGGGCTGCGCGACCTGTCGCGCCCGTCGGCCGCCGCCGGCGCGGGCGCCGCGCCGGCCGCGGCGCTGCCGGCGTTCAAGCAGTACCGCGAGGCCGACGGGCGCTTCGGCTTCAAGCTGGTCGAGGGCGAACGCCTGCTGCTGCAGGGCGAGGGGCTGGACTCGCCGCGCGAGGCGGGGCGGCGGGTCGCAGCGCTGCGCGCGCGCGGCGGGGCGGGGCTGCAGGCCGGGCCCGACGGCATGCTGCTGCTGGACGGCGAGCCGGTCGGGCGCCCCGGCGACGGCGTCGACGCGGCGCAGGTGGCGGCGGCGCTGTCGCGGCTTGCGGACGCCGGCTGAGCGGCTGCATCCGCGCGCGGTCCGTGCCAGACTGTCGCCCTTCCGAAATCCCGCCGGCCGGAGTTCCCTTGCCTCTCGACCTGGACGAAGCCGCGCGCCAGCGCGCGCTCGACGCCTTCCGCATCCTCGACACGCCGCCGGAACAGGCCTACGACGACATCGTGCGCCTGGCGCGCAGCATCTGCGGAGTGCCGATCGCGCTGGTGTCGCTGGTGGACGGGCAACGGCAGTGGTTCAAGGCGCGCGAGGGCCTGGACGCGCAGCAGACCCCGCGCGACGTGGCCTTCTGCGCCCATGCCATCCGCGAACCGGCGCAGGTGATGGAGGTGCCGGATGCGCGCCTGGATCCGCGCTTTTCCGACAATCCGCTGGTGACCGGCGCGCCGCACATCCGTTTCTATGCCGGCGCGCCGCTGCTGACGCCCGAGGGCCAGGCGCTGGGCACTGTGTGCGTGATCGACCGCGCGCCGCGGCGGCTGGATCCGGCCCAGCGCGAGGCGCTCGCGGCCCTGTCGCGGCTGACGGTGTCGCTGCTGGTCGCGCGTCGCCGCGACCTGGCCTCGATCCGCGGCGAGCTGGGCCACGCGGCCGCCGCGCGGACCGGGCGCGGCGGCTACGGGGTGGCGATCCTGCAGCCGCGCGACCTGGCCGGGCTCGCGGCCGGGCGCGAGGAACCGCGGCAGGCGCTGGACCGCGCCCGGCAGGCGCTGGAACCGCTGCTGCGCGAGGACGAGGTGCTGAGCGGCCACGGCGAGCACGAGCTGATCCTGCTGCTGCCCGCCGGCGAGGATCCGGCCGTGCGGATGCGCGCGCTGCGCGAGTCGCTGGGGCCGGTGCTGGATCCGGTCGCGATCGGGATGGCGATGGCCGCCGGCGCCGACGAGCCGATGGAGGACGTGTTCCTGCGCGCCGACGAGGTGCTGCGGGCGCAGCGCGGCGGCTGATCGCCGGGGCGGCGCGGGGCGCCGGTCCGGATCGTGCGATGGCCGCGTGTTCGGCGGATCCTGGGGGCGCGCCCAGGTCATCGCGGGCAAGGCCCGCTCCTACGACGTATGCCGGCCCGCTGTCGTCCCGAGCGCAGCGAGGGACCTGCTTTTCTCCTTCGCCCACGCGCACCACCAACAAGCAGGTCCCTCGCTGCGCTCGGGACGACAGCGGGGGCCGGCATACGTCGTAGGAGCGGGCCTTGCCCGCGATGACCTGGGCGCGCCCCCAGGATCCGCCGACACGCGGCCATCGCACGATCCGGACCGGCGCCCCGCGCCGCCCCGGCGATCAGCC
>JBKHXI010000078.1:0-4709 GCA_046566095.1 Gammaproteobacteria bacterium
CCGGTCCTGCAGGCCCTGCCGCGGCCGCAGGGCAGCCAGGCCATGGCCACCACGGCGGCCGGCGCCCATCATGCCTTCCCCGGCCCCTTGCAGGCCGCCGGCGACTTCTACCGGCAGGCGATGCCGCACGCCGGCTACCGGCTGCTGTCCGAGCAGGGCGCGGCCGGCCACGTCCAGCAGGTCTGGCACGACAGCAGCCGCCGGGTGGTGGTGGAGCTGGATGCCGCCCTGGGCAGCCTGCCCGCCACCCGGATCCGGCTGCAGGCCAGCGCCGCCGATCCCCGCCTGGCCGCGCGCTGAGCCCGCCGCCGGCCGACCCTCGGCGCCGCCACCCATTCAGCCGGACCTGCGGCGCAGCCGCGCCGCCAGCGCCCAGGCCGTGGCCAGGGCATAGCCGAGCAGCACCCCGGCCACGCCGAGCAGGCCGCCGCGGTCCAGCCAGGCCCGCCAGCCGGCCCCGCCGTCGGCGCCGCCGGACCAGGCCAGCCACAGTCCCAGCAGGATCCGCAGCGCCAGCAGCGTCGCCAGCGCCAGCACCAGCCAGCGGTTCGGGGTGCGGTAGAGGTCGCGCCCGTGCGCTTCGAACCGGTCCAGGCGCGCGCCCAGCAGCCCCACCGCCGTCCCGGCGGCCAGGCCGGCGGCGGCATCGCCCAGGGCCCCGGCGATCCAGTGCCCGGCCACCCACGCCCCGGCCAGGAACAGCAGGGCCGAGACCGCCAGCAGCCAGACGTTGATCCGCACCGCCAGCGGCCGCACCCGGCGCCGGGCGCGCCCATGCCGGTAGCGCTGCACCAGCGACAGCGGCAGCAGCAGCACCCACAGCGCGAAGACGCCGGCGGCCAGCAGCGCCAGCAGCAGGATCAGCGGCATCGCGCACCGCCCCCGGCGCCGGCGGACGCCGGGAAGAGGACGCGACGCGCGCCCGGACGGGTGGGGGTGCCGGCCATCGCCGTCCAGCATGCGGCATCCGCGGCCGCGCTGTCCGCACCCCGATGCGCGCACGAGGCGCGCCCCGGGAAGCAGGATCGCGCCGGGCTGCGGTACCCTGCCGGTCCCGCCCGGCACCTGCCCCCGGGACGCGACGCGACCGCCATGCCCTCCTTCGACATCGTCTCGGAAGTGGACACCCACGAGCTGACCAATGCCGTGGACCAGGCCAACCGCGAGCTCGGCAACCGCTTCGACTTCAAGGGGGTCGATGCGCGCTTCGAGCGCGAAGACGCGGTGATCCGCCAGTCCGCGCCCAGCGAGTTCCAGGTCCGGCAGATGGCCGAGATCCTGCGCGCGCGGCTGGCGGCGCGCGGGATCGACGCGCGCTGCCTCCAGTTCGGCGAAATCCAGAGCAACCTCGCCGGCGCGCGCCAGGAGATCACGGTCCGGCAGGGCATCGGGCGCGAGCTTGCGAAGAAGATCCAGGCCGCGCTCAAGGAAGCCAAGCTCAAGGTCGACAGCCAGATCAACGGCGACAAGCTGCGGGTGTCCGGCAAGAAGCGCGACGACCTGCAGACGGCGATCGCGCTGCTCAGGGGCGCCGAGTTCGAGCAGCCGCTGCAGTTCGACAACTTCCGCGACTGACCCGCCGCGAATGCTCCGCCGCGACCGGGAACGACCCACCGCAACTGTACTGTCATTCCGAGCGCAGCGAGGAATCCGCTTTTGATCCGTACCAGCCAGGAGCAGGTCCCTCACTGCGTTCGGGACGACAATGTCGGTGGCAGCCGGATCGGGTTGCGGCCATGAGCGACGAAGACCCGGTCGCCGCCACCCGCCGCTGGCTGGAGCGCGCGGTGATCGGGCTCAACCTGTGCCCGTTCGCGAAGGCGGTGCACGTGCGCAACCAGATCCGCTACGTGCTGAGCGGGGCGACCACGCCCGAGGCGCTGCTGCGCGAACTCACGCGGGAACTGGAATTCCTCGACGCCGCCGACCCGGAGATGGTCGAGACCACCCTGCTGATCCACCCGCGGGTGCTGACCGACTTCCTCGACTACAACGACTTCCTCGACGACGCCGACGCCGCGGTCGAGGCGCTGGGCCTGGAGGGCGAGATCCAGGTCGCCAGCTTCCACCCGGACTACGTGTTCGCCGGCAGCGACCCGGACGACGTCGCCAACTGCAGCAACCGCTCGCCCTACCCGATGCTGCACCTGCTGCGCGAGGACAGCGTGGCGCGCGCGGTGGAGGCCCACCCCGACCCCGACGCGATCGTCGAGCGCAACATCGAAACCCTGGAGCGCCTCGGCCACGCCGGCTGGCGGCGCCTGTTCGACTAGCCCCGACCCGACCCTGCAGGAGGGGCTTCAGCCCCGACACCGCGCACACCGCCGCCCTCCTGAATCCGCTGCGCCAGCTGCGACCGCCAGCCGCGGCGCGATCAATCCGGGCGTGTCGCGGCTGAAGCCGCTCCTACATGGGCCCGCCGTCGCGGGCAAACAACTTGGTGCGGTCGGCTTCGTCCAGCAGCCGCCATCGGCCTTCGGGCAGGTCGCCCAGGTCGAGGCCGCCGATGCGCGCCCGGTGCAGGGCCAGCACGTGGTTGCCGACAGCGGCGAACATCCGCCGCGCCTGGTGGTAGCGGCCTTCGGTCAGCACCAGCCGCGCGCGCCGGGGGCCGAGCGGTTCGAGCCGCGCCGGCGCCAGCGGCCGGCCCTCGCCCTGCAGCACCAGGGTGCCGCTGGCGAACAGCCCGGCTTCGCCGCCGCGCAGGTCCTGGGCGAGCGCGGCCTCGTAGACCTTGGGCAGCTTCGACCTGGGCGCGATCACCCGGTGCAGCAGTACGCCGTCGTCGGTGAGCAGCAGCAAGCCGCTGGTGTCGCGGTCGAGCCGGCCGATGCTCGACACCTGCGGCCTGCGCGCCTTCCAGCGCGGCGGCAGCAAGTCGTGCACCAACCGGCCCGCATCGCGGGTGGAGCAGACGTAGCCGACCGGCTTGTGCAGCATCGCCAGCACGCCGGGCGCGGGATCCAGCGGCGCGCCGTCCACGCGGATGTCCTCGTGCGCCAGCACGCCCGGCGCGAGCGCCGCGCCCGCTTCCAGCAGGCTGCCATCGGCGCGCGCGACGCGTCCTTCGGCCAGCAGCGCCTCGACCTGGCGTCGGCTGCCATAACCCAGGTTGGCCAGGTAGCGCACCAGCTTCATGTCGACGGATCCGTGGCCGCCTTCATCCGCGGATCGCCTCGAGCACCTTGAAGCCGTCGCGCTGCACGACGCCGCGTACCCGGCCGAACCGGTCGCCCAATGCCTGCTCGTACGGCAGGTGGCGGTTGGCGACCAGCCACAGGCGCCCGCCGGGGCGCAGCGCGGCGGCGGCCGCGGCGATGAAGGCGCGGCCGAGCTGCGGCCGGGCGTCGCGCCCGGCCGCGTGGAACGGCGGGTTGCTGACCACGAAGTCGTATCGGCCCGCGACGCCCGCGGCGACGTCGTGCCAGTGGAAGCCGACCCGCGCGCGCCCGGCCTGCGGCGCCAGGTTCAGCCGCGCGCAGGCGAGCGCGCGGGCATCGGCCTCGAACAGGTCCAGCGCCTGCACCCCGCGGCAGCGTTCCAGCACCGCCAGCGCCAGGTAGCCCCAGCCGGCGCCGAAGTCCGCGCCGGACCCGGCCAGGTCGCCTGGCAGGTGCTCGGCCAGCAGCGCCGAGGCGGGATCGACCCGGTCCCAGGCGAAGATCCCCGGGCGGCTGTGGAAACCGCCTCCGGGCACCTGCGCGGACGCGATCCAGCGCGGCTGCGCCAGTGCCCGCCATTGCGTGCACAGCGCCGGGTCCGCCGGCGTGTCGATCGCCCCGGTCCAGAACGCGCGGCAATGGTGCTTGGACAGGCTGGCCACCGGCCCGGCGATCCGCGCCAGGTCGGCTTCGCCGCTGCGCGCACCCTCCTTGTTGGGCATGCAGGCCAGGATCCGGCCGCCCGGTTCCAGCCGCGCCAGCGCCTCGGCGGAAAGCGCGCGCGCCGCCTCGCGCTGGCGCGGCGGCAGCACCAGTACCAGCGGCCAGCGCGCAGCCGGGTCCAGCGCCTGGCCCGGATGCACGTCGAAGCCCGCCGCCTGCAGCGCGTCGTGCGCGGCGCGGTCGTCCTGCGTGCAGGAAAGCCCCGGCAGCGACAACGCCTGCAGCGGCCAGCCCGCGCGCGCCTGCAGGAACAGGCCGCGCCCCGGCCAGCGCAGGCTGCCGTCCGCCACCGGCATCAGCAGCGTCTCCAGGGCGGGATCGGACCGGGTGGCCATGCGCGGTGCTCCGCCGGAACCGGCGATTCGGGCAGGCGATTCTAAGCGCCCGCCCAACGGCGCCGCGTCGGTTCGCAGGATCGCCACGCCCGCTTCATCGTCGGCAAACGCCCGCACCCCCAGCATGGGGTTCCAAGCCAAGCGATGGAGCCAGACATGACCCGAGCCCTGTTCGTCGGCGGCGCAGTGGACAACAGCGAACTGGACCTGGACCTGGCACGGGACCGCGCGAGCCCGCCCCTGCACTACCCCGAGGACACCGGCGGCGGGCGCCCGCGCTACCGCCTGCACCATGTCGGGCGCCGCGACCGGGACATCGCCTACGCGGTCTACGCCGCGCCCGGCATGGACGACGCCGAGGTAGCGCGGATCGCCGACGAACGCGGCTATGCGCGGCGCTTCCGCGCGGAGCCGGCCGCACCGGCCGCGCCGGGGGGATGACCGCGGCGCCGGCTCAGGGCGTCCCCGCCGGCGCCACCCGCCAGACCAC
>JBKHXI010000079.1:0-3769 GCA_046566095.1 Gammaproteobacteria bacterium
GCTGCGCGCACTCGACCAGGCCGTGGCGCGCGACCAGGTCGGCGAAATCGGCGCGGTCGTCGCAGGCCACCTGCACGATCGCGCCCAGCTCCTCGTTGAACAGGGTGCGGAACGGGTTTTCGCCCCAGGCGTCCAGGGTGATGTCCAGGCCGGTGCGCGAACAGAACGCCATCTCGCACAGCGCGGCGAAGGCGCCGCCGTCGGAACGGTCGTGGTAGGCCAGCAGCAGGCCAGCCTCGCGGGCGTCGCGGACCAGTTCGAACAGCGCGCGCAGGCGCTGCGGGTCGTCCAGGTCCGGCACGGCGCCGGCGAACGCGGGCAGCTCACCGCCGCCGTTCCATTCCGGATGCACCTGGGCCAGGATCGAGCCGCCCAGGCGCTGGCGGCCGGCGCCCAGGCCGATCAGCCACAGCTCGCTGTCGACGCCGCGCGCCAGCTGCGGGGTGAGCTGGCCGCGCACGTCCGGCACCGCGGCGAAGGCGGTGACCACCAGCGAGACCGGCGAGACGGTGCGACGGACCGCGCTCCCGTCCTGCCACTGCGCCTGCATCGACAGCGAGTCCTTGCCGACCGGGATCGACAGGTCCAGTTCCGGGCACAGCGCCAGGCCGACCGCGCGCACCGCGTCGAACAGGCGCGCGTCCTCGCCGTCGTGGCCGGCGGCGGCCATCCAGTTGGCCGACAGCTTGACCCGGTGCAGGGTCTCGACCGGCGCCGCGCACAGGTTGGTGATCGCCTCGCCGACCGCCATGCGCGCGGCCGCCGCCGGGTCCAGCAGGGCCAGCGGGGTGCGCTCGCCGATCGCCATGGCCTCGCCGGTGTAGCCGTCGAAGCCCGACAGGGTGATCGCGCAGTCGGCCACCGGCAGCTGCCAGGGGCCGACCATCTGGTCGCGCGCGGTCAGCCCACCCACGCTGCGGTCGCCGATGGTCACCAGGAACTGCTTGGCGGCCACGGTCGGGTGCGCCAGCACGCGCAGGCCGGCCTCGCGCAGGTCCAGGCCCGGCGCGGCCAGCTCGATCTCCACGCCGCTCAGCTCCGGCCACGGCGGCGGCGGCGGGCGGCGCGCGTCGCGATGCATCTTCGGCGGCTTGCCGAACAGCAGGTCCATCGGCAGGTCGATGGGCCGATCCGCATCTTCGTAGGAGCGGGCCTTGCCCGCGATCCCGCCGCCCTCGGGATCCATCGCGGAATCGCGCCCAAGGGGCGCTCCTACGGGTGCGGTGATGTCGACGCCGTGGCCGACCACGAGCTGCTGCTCCGCGGTCGCGGTGCCGACGACCGCGAACGGGCAGCGCTCGCCCGCGCACAGCGCGGCGAACTCGGCCACCCGGTCCTGCGGGATGCCGAGCACGTAGCGCTCCTGCGACTCGTTGCACCACAGCTGCATCGGCGACAGCGAGGGGTCGTCGCTGGGTACCCGGTCCAGGTCGATGACGCCGCCGACGCCCGAGTCGTGCAGCAGCTCGGGGATGGCGTTGGACAGGCCGCCGGCGCCGACGTCGTGGATCGACAGGATCGGGTTGCGCGCGCCCAGCGCCACGCAGCGGTCGATGACCTCCTGGCAGCGGCGCTGCATCTCCGGGTTGTCGCGCTGCACGCTGGCGAAGTCCAGGTCCTCGGCGCTGTCGCCTGCGGCGACCGAACTGGCCGCCCCGCCGCCCAGGCCGATCAGCATCGCCGGCCCGCCGAGCACCACCACCGCGTCGCCCGGCGACAGCGGCTTCTTCGCGACCATGTCGCGGTCCATCGCGCCGAGGCCGCCGGCCAGCATGATCGGCTTGTCGTAGCCGCGCACCAGGCCGCCGCCCTCGTCGAGCTCGAAGCTGCGGAAGTAGCCGGCCAGGTTGGGACGGCCGAACTCGTTGTTGAACGCGGCGGCGCCGAGCGGGCCGTCGCGCATGATCTCCAGCGCCGACGCCATGCGCGGGTTGAGCGGCCGCTGCGCTTCCCAGGGCTGCGGCAGGGCCGGGATGCGCAGGTGCGAGACCGAGAAGCCGGTCAGCCCCGCCTTCGGCTTGCCGCCGCGGCCGGTCGCGCCCTCGTCGCGGATCTCGCCGCCGGCGCCGGTGGACGCGCCCGGGAACGGGGCGATCGCGGTCGGGTGGTTGTGGGTCTCGACCTTGATGCAGAACGCGCCTGGGGCCTCGTCCTCGGCGCGGTACGAATGGGTCGCCGGGTCCGGCCGGAAGCGCCGCGTCGGGTAGCCCTCCACCACCGCCGCGTTGTCGCTGTAGGCCGAGAGCGTGTGCTCGGGCGTGCGCGCGTGGGTGTGCTTGATCATCCGGAACAGCGAGGTGTCCTGCGCGCGCCCGTCGATGGTCCAGCTGGCATTGAAGATCTTGTGCCGGCAGTGCTCGGAGTTGGCCTGCGCGAACATCATCAGCTCGACGTCGGACGGATCGCGGCCGAGCGCGCCGAAGCGCTCGCGCAGGTACTCGATCTCGTCGGCGGCCAGCGCCAGGCCCAGGCGCGCGTTGGCGGCCTCCAGGTCGTCGAGGGCGATGCGCTCGAGCGCGCCGCGCGTCGGTTCGCGGAACAGCGCCGCCGCCGCATCCGCGTCGTCGAGCAGCGACTGGGTCATCGGGTCGTGCAGCAGCCGCGCCACCGCGGCTTGCCGCCCGGCATCCTGCGGCCAGCCGGACAGGTCGATGCGCAGGCCGCGCTCGACCCGCCGTACCGGCAGCCCGGCGCCGTGCAGCAGTTCGGTGGCCTTGCTGGCCCAGGGCGAGATCGTGCCCAGCCGCGGCGTCACGAAGCGGGAAACCGCGCCGTCCGCGCGCGGGTAGGCCTCCGGCACGGCCTGCAGGATCCGGCGCAGGGCGGCTTCGTCGGGCGTGGCGCCGGGCTCGGGCTCGACCCAGTAGGCGTGCCAGGCGCCTTCGATGCGCAGCCCGGGTTCGAGGATCTGCAGGCGGGCTTGCAGCCGCTCGCGGCGGAACGGCGACAGGGCCGGCTGGCCCTCGAGCACGATCATGTCCGGCGGAACCGTGGAAAACGGCCCGCCATTGTACCCGCCCGCCCCGGTCCGCCGCCGGGGGACAGGCGCCGGGGACGCAGGTTCAGCGCGCGCCGGCCCCGGCGGTGTCCGCGGCGGGCTCCGCGGCGGCGGGCGCCCCGCCGCCGTAGCGCTCGTCGAGCGCGGCGCGCAGTTGCTCCGGCGGCACGTAGCCGCCGAGCTGGCGTCCGTCCTCGCCCAGGATCATCGGCGTGCCGGTCAGCCCGGCGCGCTGGCCGAGCGAATAGTGCATGGCCACCGGGTTCTTGCAGTCCTTGTCCGGCACCGGGCGGTCGGCCTTGGCGTCGGTCATCGCCCGCCTGCGGTCGGCCGCGCACCAGACCGAGATCATCTTCTCGAAGTCCGCGCTGCCCGGCCCCATCCGCGGGAACGCCAGGTACTCGACCGCGATGCCGCGGCGGTTGTACTCGGCGATCGACTCGTGGAAGCGCCGGCAGTAGCCGCATTCCACGTCGGTGAACACGGTGACGGTGTGCTCGGGCGCGGCCGGGGCGAACACGATCTTGTCCTCGTCCGGCACGGTGGCCAGCAGTTCGCGGCGCAGGGCGGCCATCGCCGCCTCGCCCATGCTTTCCTTGCTGGCCACGTCGATCAGGGTGCCCTGCATCAGGTACCTGCCGTCGTCGGTCACGTAGACCACCTGGCCGCCGACGACCACCTCGCGGAAGCCGGGCACCGGGGCCGGGCCGATCCGGTCGATCCGGACCTGGCTGTTGAGCTGGCGGATGGCGTCGCGGGCGCGGGCCTCCG
>JBKHXI010000080.1:0-7901 GCA_046566095.1 Gammaproteobacteria bacterium
GCCACGCCGAAGAAGCCGGCTTCCGGATTGATCGCGTACAGCCGCCCGTCCGCGCCCGGGCGCATCCAGCAGATGTCGTCGCCCACGGTCCAGACCTTCCAGCCGGCGCGGCGGTAGCCCTCCGGCGGGATCAGCATCGCCAGGTTGGTCTTGCCGCAGGCCGAGGGGAAGGCGGCGGCGATGTAGTGGGTCTCGCCCTGCGGATCCTCCACGCCGACGATCAGCATGTGCTCGGCCAGCCAGCCCTCGCCGCGCGCCTGGTGCGAGGCGATGCGCAGCGCGTGGCACTTCTTGCCGAGCAGCGCGTTGCCGCCGTAGCCGGAGCCGTACGACTTGATCGCCAGTTCCTCGGGGAAGTGCATGATGAAACGGCGCTCGGGGTCGAGCTCGCCGATCGAGTGCAGGCCCTTCACGAACGAACCATCGCGTTCGATCCGCGCCAGCGCCGGCGCGCCCATCCGGGTCATCAGCCGCATGTTGGCGACCACGTAGGGCGAGTCGGTGATCTCCACGCCGCAGCGCGACAGGGGCGAGTCGATCGGGCCCATGCAGTACGGGATCACGTACAGGGTGCGCCCGCGCATGCAGCCGTCGAACAGCGCGTCCATCTTCGCGTGCGCCTGCGCCGGGTCCATCCAGTGGTTGTTGGGGCCGGCGTCGTCGCGGTCGCGGGTGCAGACGAAGGTCAGGTGCTCGACCCGGGCCACGTCGTCCGGGTCGGAACGGTGCAGGAAGCTGTTCGGATTGGTGTCCGGGTTGAGCCGCTGCAGGGTGCCGTCGGCGAGCATCGCCCCGACCAGGGCAGCGTGCTCGGCCTCGCTGCCGTCGCACCAGTGGACCGCGTCGGGCCGGGTCAGGGCGGCGACTTCGGCGACCCATCGGTTGAGCGCGGCGAGCCTGCTGCCGGCATGCGGGGCTTGGACATCTTTGCTGACGGCGCTCACGGCAGAATCCTTGTCGATGATTGGTTCCAGCTCGTTCCTGCCAAGGCAGGAATCGGTTTCATCTTTCCTGTCCGGCACGCCGCGAAGGCCGGAGGGATCCCGGCCTTGGCCGGGACCGCGGCGATGCAGGATCGATCTCAGTCCGAGGGGATCAGGGTGGCCATCACGTGCTCGACGTAGGCCTCGAACTCCTCGTGCGGCAGCCGCGCCTGCTGCAGCTGCAGGTTGAGCTGCAGGAAGCCGACGTAGGCCGCGTACGCCAGGCGCGCGCGGTGCTGGGCCTCGGTGCGGCTGAGGCCGGCCTGGCGGAAGGACGCGGCGAGGTAGTCGAAGCGGCGCTGCGAGACGCGCTCGATCACCGGCCGCACCGCCGGGTGGTCGAGCGCCTTGAGCAGCTCGGAATAGATGATGTGCGACTTGGCCTCGTGCGCGACCAGCTGGAACAGCGCGCGCAGGCGCTCGCGCGGGTCGGGCACCGCCTCGAGCTGGCCGAACACCTCCTCCTGCTCGACCGTTTCCCAGCGTTCCAGCGCCGCCTGCAGCAGCGCGTCGCGGGAAGGGAAGTGCCAGTAGAAGCTGCCCTTGGTCACGCCCAGCCTGCGCGCCAGCGGCTCGACCGCCACCGAGGCCACGCCCTGCTCGGCGATCTGGTCCAGCGCCGCCTGCGCCCAGGCTTCCGCGCTGAGCCGCCCACCGCGCGCCGATGCGTCGGACGGGGAACGCCTGCCGTCTGCGGCAGGCGGATGGGCGGCGGCGATCGGCATGGGCAGCAGTGTAAACCGTACGGTTGCCGGTGGAAACGTATGTCTCCGCCCCCGACGCGGGCATCGCAACCGCAGGCAAGGCATCCGCCCGTAGGAGCGCCCCTTGGGCGCGATCCGGGCGTCGGTCGGCTGTGCGGGGATCGCGGGCAAGGCCCGCTCCTACGGGCGGGGCCGGGCCGGTCGGGCCCGATTCCGCGCCCACGATTCCCGTAGGAGCGCCCCTTGGGCGCGACCCGGGCGTCGGCCGGCTGTGCGGGGATCGCGGGCAAGGCCCGCTCCTACGGGCGGGGGAGGGGTGGTCGGGTGGTGGTGGGGTCGGCGCAGGGATCGTTGACAGCAGCGTTCAGGCAGCACCATACTTTGCCGTATGGTCGGGCGATGGCGGCGCGCCGGGCCGGCCGGGGCTGCGACCGGTCGCTGCGTTAGGCTGCCGTCATCCCGGCTGCACTGCAGCATGCAAGAGGGCGGCCATCCGCCCGCGGAGCGCGTCCATGGATCATGCCAGCCCCTTCCTGGTCTTCCTGCTGGTCTCGGGCATCGCCGCCTACCACCGCTGGCGGCTGGCGACCTGGGCCGCGGCGACCGCCTCGGCGCTGGTGGCCGCCTGGCTGCTGGGCGCCGGTACCGCCGCGACCGTGGCCGCGGGCCTGCTGCTGGCGCTGGTCGCGCTGCCGCTGCTGCTGCCCGCGATCCGCAAGCCCTACATCACCGCGCCGCTGCTGCGCTTCTACACCAGGATCCTGCCGCCGCTGTCGGAAACCGAGCGGGTGGCGCTGGAGTCGGGCACGGTCGGCTTCGAGGGCGAGCTGTTCTCCGGGCGCCCGGACTGGCAGCGCCTGCTGTCGCAACCCGCGCCGGTGCTGTCCGACGAGGAGCAGGCCTTCCTCGACGGCCCGGTCGAGCAGCTGTGCCGGATGGTCGACGACTGGCAGATCACCCACGTCCACGCCGACCTGCCGCCGGAGCTGTGGGACTTCCTCAAGCGCGAGCGCTTCTTCGGGATGATCATCCCGAAGGAGTACGGCGGGCTCGGCTTCTCGGCCTTCGCCCACCACCGGGTGATCCAGAAGATCGCCTCGATCTCGACCGTGGTCAGCTCCACTGTCGGCGTGCCCAACTCGCTGGGCCCGGGCGAGCTGCTGATGCACTACGGCACCGAGGAGCAGAAGCAGCACTACCTGCCGCGGCTGGCGGACGGGCGCGAGGTGCCCTGCTTCGCCCTGACCGGTCCGTTCGCCGGCTCCGACGCCACGTCGATCCCCGACTACGGCATCGTCTGCATGGGCGAATGGAACGGCGCCCACGTGGTCGGGGTGAAGCTGACCTTCGAGAAGCGCTACATCACCCTGGCGCCGGTGGCGACCGTCATCGGCCTGGCGTTCCGCATGTACGACCCGGACGGCCTGATCGGCGACACCACCGACATCGGCATCACCCTGGCGCTGCTGCCGCGCGACACGCCCGGCGTGGAGGTAGGCCGCCGCCATTTCCCGCTCAACTCGCCGTTCCAGAACGGGCCGGTCGAGGGCCGCGAGGTGTTCATACCGCTCGGCCAGCTGATCGGCGGCGAGGACTTCGCCGGCCAGGGCTGGCGGATGCTGGTCGAATGCCTGTCGGTGGGCCGCGCCATCACCCTGCCCTCCACCGCCAGCGGCGGCGCCAGGATCGGCGCGATCGCGACCGGCGCCTACGCGCGCATCCGCAAGCAGTTCGGGCTGTCGATCGGGCGCTTCGAGGGGGTGGCCGAGGCGCTGGCGCGGATCGCCGGCAAGGCCTATGCGATCAGCGCGCTGGCCGAAGCCACCGCTTCGGCCGTCGACCGCGGCGAGAAGCCGGCGGTGCCCTCGGCCATCGCCAAGTACCACTGCACCGAGATGGGCCGCGACGTGGTGATCGACGCGATGGACGTGCACGGCGGCAAGGGCATCGTCCTGGGCCCGCGCAACTACCTGGGCCGCGCCTGGCAGGCGACCCCGATCTCGATCACGGTCGAGGGCGCCAACATCATGACCCGCTCGCTGATGATCTTCGGCCAGGGCGCCATCCTGTGCCACCCGTGGGTGCTCAAGGAAATGAAGGCGGCGATGCTGCCGGACGAGGCGCAGCGGCTGGAGGAGTTCGACCGCAACCTGTTCGGCCACATCGGCTTCGCGCTGTCCAACGCCGTGCGCAGCCTGTGGTTCGGCCTGACCGCCGCGCGCGTCGGCAAGGCCCCGGGCGACGGCTACACCCGCCGCTACTACCGCAAGCTCAACCGCTATTCGGCGGTGCTGGCGCTGTGCGCGGACACCTCGATGCTGCTGCTGGGCGGCAAGCTCAAGTTCAAGGAATCGCTGTCCGGGCGCCTGGGCGACGTGCTCAGCCACCTGTACATCGCCAGCGCCATGCTCAAGCGCTACGAGGACCAGGGCCGCCCGGTCGGCGACCGGCCGCTGCTGGCCTGGGCCTTCCACGACAGCGTGCACCGGATGGAGACCGCGCTGTCGGCGGCGCTGCGCAACTTCCCGATCCGCCCGGTCGGCTGGCTGCTGTGGCTGCTGGTGTTCCCGCTCGGCCGCCGCGCCCAGGCCCCGAGCGACCGCCTCGGCCACAAGGCCGCCAGCCTGCTGATGTCGCCGGGCGACGCGCGCGACCGGCTCGCCGAGGGCGTGTTCACTACCCCCGGCGCGAACAATCCAGCCGGGCGGGTCAACAGCTACCTGCCGAAGGTGATCCTGGCCGAACCGGTCGAGCGCAAGTTCATGAAGGCGCTCAAGCACAGCGGCATCGAGGCCCTGGACTTCGGCGCACAGCTGGACGAGGGCGTGCGCGAGGGCTGGATCACCGCCGACGAACGCGCCCAGCTCGAGGAACTGCGCGAGATGACCCTGGACGCGATCACGGTCGACGACTTCGAGGCCTGGGAACTGCGCGCGGCCCCCTACTACCGCGAGCAGCTGGCCGCGGCCCGGCGCGCGGCCGCCTGACCCCGGCGGCGCAGCCTGCGCGCGCTGCGCCAGGCGCGCGGCGCCCGCTGCGCCCACGACCCTGCCGCCCAGAACCCTGCCGCACAGGATCTGCCGCTCGGAACCCTGCCGCTCGGAACCCTGCGGCTCGGAACGCTGCCGCTCGGAAGCCTGCCGCTCGGAAGCCTGCCGCTCAGAACCCTGTCGTACAGCACCCTGTCGTACAGCACCCTGTCGTCCCGAGCGCAGCGAGGGACCTGCTTCCCGGGCCTCCGGGCATATCCAGCAGATTCCTCACTGCGTTCGGAATGACAAGGGCTACCGGTCGGCGCCCGACTCCGCCGCACCGGCAGCGGGGCCCTGCATGCGCAGGGTCAGGCGCGAGATCTCCGGCGGCACCCGGAACCGCATCGGCAGGATGCTGGTGCCGAGCCCGGGCGAGACGAACAGGTGCCGGCCGTCCTCGACGTAGTGTCCTCGGATCCAGGGCGTGCCCACCCGCGGGTCGACCAGCGGCGCGAAGCTGACCTGCCCGCCATGGGTATGCCCGGCCACCAGCAGTGAGGCGCGCGCCGGCACCAGCGCGAACACGTCTGGGTGGTGGCTGAGCGCCAGCACCGGCGCGCCGTCGTCCGGGATGCCGGCGAACGCCGCCGCCACGTCGGGCCGCCCCTCCCACAGGTCGCCGATCCCGGCCAGCCACAGCCGGCAGCCATCCAGCTGCACGGGCAGCGAGCGGTTGTCGATCATGCGCACGCCCGCCGCCTCGAACGCGTGCGCGACCCGCTCTCCGCCTTTCCACCAGTCGTGGTTGCCGAGCACGCCGTAGACCGGCTTGGCGGCGGCCAGCCGGCGCAGCCGCGCGGCCACCTGTTCGGGCGGCACGTAGGACCCGAGGAACACGCTCAGGATCAGGTAGTCGCCGGCGAGCAGCACCAGGTCCGCATCGCCCGCCGCGACCGTGGCGACGATCCTGTCGAGCTTGTCGAGGCCGTTGTGCGGCGAGCCGGTGTGGATGTCGGCCAGCACGTCCACCCGCAGGCCGTCGCACTCCGGCGTCCAGCCGGGCAGCGCCAGCAGCTGGTCGCGCTCGACCAGCTGCGCCGGCTCGCGCACGAAGGCCTGCACGCAGAAGCCCAGCACCAGCGCGGCCGCCAGCCACGCACCGCCCTGCCACAACCTTCGGCGCCACTGCCAGCGCATCAGGCGCGGGCCGCGGCTTCGGCCGTGGCCGGCGGCGCCGCCGGCAACGCGCGCTCGCGGCGCACCACCTGCCAGGCCGACAGCACCAGTCCGCCGGCCACGCCGATGCCGGCCAGGAACACCGTGGCGCTGCCGCCGACCGCCAGCAGCTTGTGCAGCCAGGCGAAGCCCAGGTCGCCGGCACGGTAAACCGCGGTGTCGATCGCCGCGTGCGCCTTGTAGCGTGCTTCGCGGCCCATGCGGGTGTACAGCGTCTCGCGCGCCGGTTTGGCCAGCGAGAATTCCCCGGCGCGGGTAACGACCTGGACCATCGCCACCAGCGCCGGCAGCGGCGAGGCCGCCAGCACGCAGTAACCCAGCAGGATCGCCCCGGCCGGGATCAGCAGCGCCGGTGCGATGCCGTGCCGGCGCAGCAGCCAGCGTGTGACCAGCAGCTGGACCGCGATGGTCAGGGTGTTCACCGCCAGGTCGATGTTGGCGAAGTAGGCGGTGCGCGCCTCGGCGCTGTCGAAGAAGCGCCGGGCGATCGCCGCCTGCTCGTTGTACAGCAGGGTGCCGACGCCGACGCCGAAGAACATCAGCAGCGCCAGCGCCCGCAGCAGCGGGTCCTGCCAGGTCAGGCGCAGTCCGGCCAGCATGGTTCCGCCCATCGCCCGCTCGCCGCTGCGCTCCCCGCGCTGGCGTTCGCGCCGTACCGCCCACGGCCGCAGCTTCAGGATGCACAGCAGGCACAGCCCGAGGAATCCGGCCGAGACCAGCAGCAGGTCGGCCACCCCGATCCGCTCCACCAGCAGCCGGGTGATCGCCGGCCCGGCCAGCGCGCCGATGGTGCCGCCGGCGCCGATGTAGCCGTACACCGCCCGCGCCTGCCCGTCGTCGAACACGTCGGCCATGAAGCTCCAGAACACCGCCACCGCGAACAGGTTGAACACCGCCGCCCACACGTAGAAGGCGGCGCCACGGCCGGCGACCTCGCGCTCGAACAGTATCCAGAAGCCCAGCAGGCAGGCGATGAAGACCAGGTACACCACCGGCAGGAACACCCGCCGCGGGAACCTTGCGACCAGCGCCCCGTACACCGGCTGCAGCAGCAGCATCGCCAGGAACACGCAGGTGAACAGCACCTGCAGGGTGAACTCGCCCAGGTCGATGCCGCGCGCCAGCGCCCATTCCACCGCGCCGCGCGGGAACACCGCCAGCGCGTCGCTGGACGCGCCCATGGCGTCGCGCACCGGCCGCAGCACGTAGTAGCCGCACAGCAGGCTGAAGAAATACAGCAGCGCCCACCACAGCGGCGGCGAGGCCGCGAGCGCGGCGCGGAAGCGGGCGGGAGAGGCGGATGAGGTCAAGGACGCGGCGGACGCGGGCGGCGCGGCCACGGTAGCCGAAGCGGGCGGGTGGCGCTATCGCCCCGATCCACCTGCGATGTCGTCCCGAGCGCAGCGAGGGACCTGCTTCTGGAGGAGTGCACGAAAGCAGGTCCCTCGCTGCGCTCGGGACGACATGTTTGGTGCCGGTCATCCGGTCCTGTGGTCGGGCCGAGTCCACGCCAGCCGGTCCGGTATGCCCCGCGTCGCGTCAGGCGCGCTCGAGCATCGGCGGCAGCGGGCAGTGCAGCACCCCGCAGATCGTGCGCAGCAGTTCCGACTCGGCCACCGAGACCCGCCCGTCGTGCGACACGGTCGCGGTCACCGCCTCGACCAGCGCCTGCCTGGCCAGCGGGTCGAGCGCATCCAGCGGCTCCCAGACGCCGTCGAGCGCCAGCGTCCACGGTTGCCGCGGCAGGTAGGGCAGGTGGTCCTGCGGCAGGATCCGCTGCATGCCCGCCAGGTAGGCGCGCTGCGCCGCGGCCGGGTCGCCATGGCCATGCTGGGCGACCACGCACAGCAGCGTCGCCAGCTCGCTGCGCACCTGCGAAAGCCGCCGCCGGCCGAAGCGCGCGTGCGCGGCCGGGTCCAGGGCCTCGCGCACCTGCGCCTGCAGCAGCCGGCCCAGGCAGTACTCGAACAGCGCGATCCGGCCGTCGGCGTGGACCATGGCGTGCA
>JBKHXI010000081.1:0-6772 GCA_046566095.1 Gammaproteobacteria bacterium
TTCTTCTTGTTCTTGTCGGTGGTGTAGAAGTGGCCGGTGCCGGCCGAGGAGATCAGGCGGATCTTGTCGCGCTTGGTAGCCATGGTCGTCCTCCTCAGATCTTCTCGCCGCGGGCGCGCAGCTCGGCCAGCACGGCGTCGATGCCGTTCTTGTCGATGGTGCGCAGCGCGGCGCTGGAAACGCGCAGCTTCACCCAGCGGTTCTCGGAGGCCACCCAGAAGCGGCGCTCGTGGAGGTTGGGCAGCCAGCGCCGCCGCGTCTTGTTGTTCGCATGCGAGACGTTGTTGCCGCTGCGCACGCCCTTGCCGGTCACTTGGCACACCCTGGCCATGAAGCACCTTCCTGTCGATGTCGTTGGACCCGCCTTGGCCAGGCGGGCGTCGGCCCCGTGCCCGCAAGCGGACACACGCGATTCGGGCGGGATTCCGCAGCCGAAACCCGCCCCGGCATCGCGCAGCGGGGGCGCAACCGGGCCGAGGCCCAGACGGCTAGCCGGGCATTATGGCGTCGGCGCGGCGCGAGAGCAAGCAGGCCCGGACGGCAGGCCGACCGCGGGTCCCCAGATGTCCCTCCAGGGGGCTCAGGAGGCAGCCAGCGGATCAGTCCACGACCTGCGCGGTCCTGCCGGCACGCCGGATCAGGTGCAGGTTGCGCAGGTAAATCGCCAGTCCGGCGCCCTGGCCGACCACGAACACCGGGTCGGCGCGGTGGATGGCGTAGGCGAGCAGGACGCCGCTGCCAGCGATGCTCAGGTACCAGAAGGCGGTCGGCAGCACGCTGCGGCGCGCGCGTTCGGAGGCCAGCCATTGCAGCAGGAAACGGGCCGAGAACAGCGCCTGGCCGAGCAGGCCGATGCCGATCCAAATCGTGGCGGTACTCATGTCACAGGCTCCCTGGTTGCCCCGCCGACCATCCGCGGCGGCGTCGTCTCGGCCACGTGCAAGACCCGGCTGCGACGGATCAGCCAGGCCACACCCAGCAGATCGACCAGTCCGACCCGCAGGCGCCCGAGGTTGGTGTAATGGCTGCGCCCGCTGCCGCGCGCGCGGTGCGCCACCGGCACGCTTCGCGTCGACCAGCCGGCGCGCTGCATGAGCGCCGGCAGGTAGCGGTGCATGTGGTCGAAGTACGGCAGATCGAGGAAAGCCGCCCGCTCGAACAACTTGATGCCGCAGCCGGTGTCCGGAGTGGCGTCGCGCAGCAGGCGGCTGCGCACCGCGTTGGCGATCCGCGAGGCCAGCCTGCGGCTCCAGCGATCGCGTCGGTCGAGCCGCCAGCCGCCGATCAGGCGCGTGCCCGGGTCGGCCTCGTCGCGCGTCCGCAGCAGGCGCGGAATATCGGCCGGATCGTTCTGTCCGTCGCCGTCGAGGGTGGCGATCCACTGCGCACGCGCCGCGAGCACGCCGTTTCGGATCGCCAGGCTCTGGCCTCCCCGTCGGGCGTGCCGCAGGATCCGCAGTTGCGGCACCCGTGCCGCCAGCGCGCGCAGCACCTCGTCGGTACCATCCTGGCTGGCGTCGTCGACACAGACGATCTCGAACGGCAGCAGGTGGGCGAGCGCCGCCACCACGTCTTCGACCAGCGCGCCCAGGTTGCCGGCCTCGTCGTGCGCGGGAATCACCACCGACAGGGCGGGCGGCCCGGGCTGGACCGGCCGCGGGTCGTCGGGAACCAGGGCGAGCATGGTGGACATGCGGGCTGGGGGGGGCAGCCGGGGCGGCAACCAAAGGCTGCGTTCCCGCATGTCGGAAACGCGTCGGAGCGCTCAACCGGGCGGGGTCAGCGCTCGGCTCAGGTCGAGGGTCGCCACCGTGCCGCGCGGACCGGGCGAGGCGAACTGGAGCTGCCAGCCCAAGTGACGGCACAGCCGGCCGATCAGGTCGAGCCCGATGCCGCCGCCGCGCCAGGCTTCGCGCGCTTGGCGGGCGTATATCGCGCTGATCTGTTCCGGCGACATGCCATGGCCCGGATCCTCGATGCTGACCAGCGCCTGCGGACCTAGCCGGACCCGCACCGTTCCGCTGTCGCTGTTTTCGATCGCGTTGCGCAGCAGGTTGCCGACCGCGGCCTGCACGACCGCCAGCGGCGCGACGATCTCGACCTGTGGCAGCGCTTCGACCATGATCTCGAGGTTCTTGCCGGCGCACAGATGGCGGTGATCGTCGGCGATCTCCGGCAGCAGCCGATGCAGCGCGATTCGGTCGCCTTCGCCGGCGAGGCGCCCAGGGTCGCGGGCCAGCAGCAGCAGCATCTGCACCAGCTGCTCGACGTTTCGCGCGGTCCTGAGCACGCGCTGCACCTGCAACCGCGCTGCAGGCGGCATCTCTGCGATCAGCGCCAGTTCGCAGGCGCCGACGATCACCGCCACAGGCGTGCGCAGTTCGTGGCTAACACTGTCGACGAAGGCGCGCTCGCGCTCGACGAGCTGGTTCTGCCGCTGCAGGAAGGCGTCCAGCGCGCCGGCCACGACGTCGAGTTCCGCGCTCGACGGCTTCGGCGCCGCGATCCGCTGATCCGGCACGTCCGGTTGCAACGCCGCGATCTCGCTGGCGATCTGGCGCAGCGGGCGTACCAGCCGGCCGACCCCCCATGCGACCACTGCCGCCAGCACGGCGACCATCAGCAGGCTGATCAAGACCGCCCAGTTCGCGAACACGCGCTCGGTACGCTCGAATTCGTCTATGTTGAGCGCCAGCATCAGCCGGCCGCCGGCCGGACCGCGCACCAGCACCGCGTGTTCAGCGCCGTCGATAGACACCTCATCGTGCAGGCCCGGCTGCAACGCCCACAGGGTCGCCGGCATCGGTTCGCCGCTGCCTTCGACGAACAGCCGCACCAGCCCCGGGTCGGCCGGCCGCCAACCCGGATCGCGCCTCAGTCGATCCTCGAACTGGTCCAGTTCGAGCTGCAGCAGCGAGTCCAACACTAATCTCTCGGCCCGTTCATGGACGATTCCCGCGTGCGCCAGCAACACCACGGTCGCCAGCAGCAGGTAGGCCGACACACCGACGGTGATCCGCCGTTGCAGGCTCAGGCTAGCGCGCGCGCCGCTAGGCCGATGCATCTGCGGGCACAGCGAGGCGATAGCCGACGCGCGGCAGGGTGTGGATCAGCTTGATGGGAAAGTCAGCATCCACGCTGCGCCGCAGTTCGTAGATGTGGGAGCGCAACTGGTCGCTGTCGGGCGGATCGTCGCCCCACAATGACCGCTCCAGCTCCTCGCGGGTGACGGCCGCCGGACTGGCCTGCATCAGTACCTGCAACAGGCGCCGGCACGCCGGATACAAGCGCAGTGGCCTGCCCGCGCGCGTGACCTCGAGCGTGCCCTGATCCAAGCGCAGGTCGCCGACCTCCAGCACCCGGCCGCGACCGCGTCCGTGCGCACGTGCGACCAGGGCCTGCAGCCGCAGCTCGAGCTCGAGCAGGTCGAACGGCTTGGTCAGATAGTCGTCGGCGCCGGCGCGGAAGCCGGCGACCTTGTCGGGCAGCGTATCGCGCGCGGTCAGCATGATCACCGGCACGCCGCTGCTGTGCTCCTCGCGCAGCCGACGCAGCACGCTGGGTCCGTCCATGCGCGGCAGCACCCAGTCCAGCACGATCGCGTCGTAGGTCTGGCTGGTCGCCAGATGCAGGCCGGTGCGGCCGTCCGGAGCAACGTCGAGCTGGTGGCCACGCGGTTCGAAGTAGTCGAACAGGTTGGCCACCAGGCTGCGGTTGTCCTCCACTACCAGCAAACGCATCCGCATTCTCCTGCCCTACCGCCGCATCATCCCGGAACCCGGCATGCTGCGGCAACGCACGTGGGAAGCCTGTCGGAACCGCCGGAGGACTCCCACGGATTTCCGATGGGGCCGCCGGCATGCTGGCGCGCCCACTTCCGCGACCAGGCCTGCCATGCCCGTCCGAACGCGCCCCCTGCCGTGGCTGCTGCTGGCCTTACTGTCGCTGGGCGCGGGTCTCGGCCTGCGCGACCCGTCGCCGCCGGACGAGCCGCGCTTCGTGCTCGCGGCGCGCCACATGGTCGAATCCGGCAACTGGCTCCTGCCCCGCCGCGGCAGCGAACTGTACGCCCACAAGCCACCGCTGTTCATGTGGGCACAGGCGGCCGGCTTCCGGCTGAGCGGCTCCTGGCGCATCGGGTTCCTGCTGCCGTCGCTCGCAGCGGCGATGCTGACCCTGATCCTGGTCTACGACCTTGGTCGCCGGCTGTGGAACCGCCGGATCGGCCTGCTGGCCATGCTGGCCCTGCTGTCGACTCTGCAGTTCGGACTGCAGGCCAAGCGCGCGCAGATCGACATGCTTCTGGTGGCGATGACCACGCTGGCGCTGTGGGCGCTGCTCCTCCATTTTCTGCGCGGACCGAAGCCCGGTCTGCTCGGTCTGGGGGGCTTTGCGGCGGGGCTCGGCACGGTGACCAAGGGCGTCGGCTTCCTGCCGCTGCTGCTTATCCTGCCCGTGGCCTGGGGATTGCGAGACCGTCCTGGACCACGCCGTCCATGGCGCGCCGCCGGCCTGCTCGCCGGCGCTTTCCTGGCCGGGACCGCGGTCTGGCTGCTGCCGCTGGGCTGGACCGCCGTCGGCGGCAGCGACCCGGCACTGCGCCAGTACCTGCACGAGATCCTGTTCCGGCAGACCGCGATCCGATACGCGGACGCCTGGCATCACCTGCAGCCGGCCTGGTACTACCTGCAGGTGATCGCCACTATGTGGCTGCCGGGCGCGCTGCTGCTGCCCTGGCTGCTGCCGGCGTGGCGGCGGCGGTGGCGGCGCGGCGACGCGCGCCTGATCGCCTTGCTCGGATGGAGCCTGCTGGTCCTGCTGTTCTTCAGCGCCAGCCCGGGCAAACGCGAGGTCTACATCTTCCCCGCGTTGCCGGCTCTTTGCCTGGCCGCGGCGCCCATGCTGCCGGGGCTGCTGCGTCGGCGCGGCGTGCAGAGGGTTCTGTGCGGCTGGCTGCTGCTGCTCGCGACAGCGCTGTTGGCGGGCGCCGGCGGCGGTCTCGTGGAGGCGCGCTGGGCACAGCGGCTGGTCGAGCAGCGCGGCCTGCTCGAAGACGAGATGCGCACCCTAGTCGCCTGGGTCGCGGCACTGGGTGCGGGCGCGCTGGGCTCCGCTCTCTGGGGTCTTCGCGGCCGGGCCGGCGCCGCTACCCTCGCCTGCTCGCTGCTGCTGTTCGCCGGGTACGGCCTCGGCATCGCGCCGGCGCTGGATGCCAGCAGTTCGGCGCGACGGCTGATGATCGATGTGCGCGCCCGGATCGGCGCAGAGGCCGAGCTCGGGCTGGTCGGCTGGCGCGAACAGCACCTGCTGCAGGCGCGCGGCGCGGTCGCCGAGTTCGGGTTCGAGGCACCGCTGTCACTGCAGTGGCAGGCCGGCCTGGCATGGCTGCGGGAGGCCCCGGAGCGGCGCTGGCTGTTTGTCCTGGACCGGGAACTGCCGGACTGCGTCGAGCGCCCGCGCACCGAGCGCGTCGGGCGCTCCAACCGTCGCGACTGGCTGCTGGTGCCGGGCCCGGCTGCGGCCGGCTGTACCGTCGCGGACGACGCCCGGGCTCAGGCGTCCGCGCCGAAGTAGTCGCGGCACCAGGCCACCACCGGCGGCAGCGCGTCCTCGATGCGGGTGCGCGGCACGAAGCCCAGCTCGGCCTCGGCGCGCGCGGTGTCGGCCACCGTCTCGAGCATGTCGCCGGGCTGCAGATCGCGGTAAACCCGCCGTGCCGGGCGGCCGGCGGCCTGCTCGATCAGTGCGATGAAGCGCTCCAGCGCGACCGGGGTGTGGTTGCCGAGGTTGTAGATCCGGTGCGGCGTGTCGCCGCCGGCGCGCGGACGGTCGAGTGCGGCCAGCACGCCGGCGACGATGTCGTCGATATGGGTGAAGTCGCGGCGCATGCGGCCGTGATTGAACACCTCGATCGGACGCCCGCCCAGCACCGCGCGCGCAAACAGCAGCGGCGCCATGTCGGGCCGGCCCCAGGGCCCGTACACGGTGAAGAAGCGCAACGCGGTCGCCGGCAGCCGGTACAAGTGCGCGTAGCTGTGGGCCATCGCCTCGTTGGCGGCCTTGGTCGCGGCGTAGAAGGACAGCGGGCGGTCGATACGCGCGTCCTCGCGAAACGGCGGGCTCGCCTGCGCACCGTATACCGACGACGACGAGGCGTACAGCAGGTGCGCGACCTCGTGCCGCCGGCACTGCTCCAGCACGTTGCCGAACCCGACCAGGTTGCTGCGCACGTAGGCTTCGGGATGCTCCAGCGAGTAGCGCACCCCGGCCTGGGCAGCCAGATGCACGACCGCGCGCGGCCGGCGCCGCGCGAACAGCGCCGCCAACGCGTCGCCGTGGGCGAGATCGACCGCCTCCACCGGCACGCCCGGACACAGCGCGGCGACGCGGTCGCGCTTGAGCCGTGGATCGTAGTAGGCGTTGAAGTTGTCGAGCCCGGTGACCGTGTCGCCACGCTCGGCCAGTGCACGGCAGACGTAGGCGCCGATGAAGCCGGCGGCGCCGGTAACCAGCACTGGCATGGCTAGGCCCCGCGCAGCCGCGCCAGGATGCCGTCGAGCGCCTCCAGCGAGTGGTAGCTGATCACCAGCCGGCCCTTGCCGCCGCGGCCGTGGGCGACCACGACCCGGGTGCCGAGGATCCCGCCCAGTTCGTTCTCCAGCGCGGCGATGTCCGCCTGCGGCCTGGCCCGCGCCGCCTTGCCGCGGGCGCGCCCGCCGGTCGGCAGCTTGCCGGACGCCAGCTGCTGCACCCGGTGCTCGACCTCGCGCAC
>JBKHXI010000082.1:0-3343 GCA_046566095.1 Gammaproteobacteria bacterium
GTTCCACTGCTGTTCCTTGAGGAACACGATCTCGCCTTCGACCGTGCCCGGGGCGGGGCCCGCCTCCAGCGCCGCCCCGGCATCGGCATGCACCACGACTTCCCCGAGGTCGTGGCGCGCCTCCAGGCCGGGTGCCGCGATGACGAGGCTCAAGTTGCGCCGCCCGGACGCGCGCGGAACCACGGTGGGCGCGAAGATGCCTGGCGCGCGCGGCGCCCTGACGCGGAACCGCTCGGTGGGCGCGCCGCCGCCGGACAGGATCACTTCGACCGTGCCTTCCGTCACCGGCTTGTAGTCCGACAACTTGGTGAAGTGCGCAGCGAACGTCGACTTCGCGCCCGCCACCAGCGGGTCGAACTCGACGAACAGCTCGGTGCGCGGCGTGAAATGGGTGTAGACCTGCGCTTCGACCTGCGCTTCCGCGTTGCCGCCCGAGCGGTCGCAGCCTGCCAGCGCCAGGGCAATCAGGACAGCGGACAACAGGCCGGTGCGGAGGAAAGCGAACGAATTCGGGAGGCGGCGCATGGCAAGTCCGTGGGCAATCAGGGGGAGCGTCCCGCCCGGGATCCGGGCGGGACGGGTCGGTCAATGGTCGTGGTCGGCGTCGTCGCCGTGCGGATGGTCGCCTTCCTCGGCGGCGTGGTCCTCGCCCGTGGGATGGCTGCCGTCTGCGTTGTGCGCGTGGTCGTCCTCCGCCATCGGATCGGCTTCGATGGCGACCGGGGCTTCGTCGCCGTAGACCGCTTCGGTCTGGCCCGCGGCATCGGTAGCGGCGCCGGACGCCGCCTCGGCCTGCGGGGTGGCGTCGGCCGGGGCGGTCTCGCTGTTGCAGGCGGCCAGCAGCAGGGCGGTGGCGATGGCGGTGGTGATGATGCTGGTTTTCATGGGCACTCCTTCAGTGGGACGGGTTGGAAGGCTCGGGATCGAGCGGGCTGAGCAACTGGAGCTCGAGCAGGGCCTCGAGCGCGCGGGACTGCTGGTCCAGCGCCTGCTGGAGCAGATCGGTTTCGGCCCGGTGGGCGTCGAGCAGGCCGACCAGGTCGAGTTCGCCTTCGGCGAAGCTGGCGCGGGCGATCGCGGTGAGGCGCGCGGCCTCGGGCACCGCCGATTCGAACAGCGCGCGCGCCGACTCCGACAGCTGCCGCGCCTCGGCCAGGGCGGCCGTGCGGCGGCTGCGCGTCTGCTGCAACGCCCGCTGGTACCGGGCCTCGGCGATCTGCAGATCTGCGGCCGCGCGTGCGCGCCCGGCCTGGTTTCGGTCGAACACGGGCAGCGGAATGCCGAGTTCGACGACCATCAGTTCGTCGCTGATGCCGGCGTCCTCGACGCGCCTGGTGCCCACGCCGATGTTGAGCGGCAGGGCCAGCCGGCTTTCCGCCCGCGCCTGCGCGGCGGCCTGTTCGCGCCGCGCCTGCAGCACCACCAGTTCGCCCGATCGCACCTCCTCCGGTAGCGAAGGGATGGCGGGCAGCGGCGGAATGGAATCGAGCTCTGCGGTCAGCGCCGCATCGCCGGCCCAGCCGGCGAGCCGGGCGCGGGCGGTGCGGGCTTCGGCATCGGCCAGGGCGGCATCGGCCTCGGCCCGGGCGCGGGCCTGGGCGATCCGGCGGCTTTCGTAGCCGGACAGGTCGCCGGCGCGGTGGCGGTTGCCGGCCACCTCCGCCAATGTGCCCAGGCCCGCGGCGGCCCGCTGCCGGGCGTCGCGGAGGCGTTCGGACACCACCGCCTGCGAATAGGCGCGCAGCACTTCGGCGCGCAGCCGCGCACGCTCGAACCTGGCAGCGACCTGCGCGGCCTGGACGCCCCGTTCGGCAGCCTCCACGCGCAGCCCGCGCCGGCCGCCCAGCTCGATGGCCTGCGACAGCACCACGGAGCGCTCGCGGGCATCGCCGGTCGGGCCGCTGTCGCCGCGCTCCGTGGACAGTTCGAGTTCGGGATTGGCCCAGGTGCGCGCGGCGAGGACGTCGCTGCGGGCGCGGTCCACCTCCGCCGCAAGTTCCTGCCGCACGTGGGGTTGGGAAAATGCGAGCGCGACCGCCTCGTCGGCGGTCATGCGCTGCTGTGCGTGGCCGGACAACGCCCAGCACGCCAGCGCCAGCGCAAGCATGCGCCGCGCCTTGCAACGATGGAGAAACGACACGGGAGACCCTCCGTCCGGATCGGGCAGACAGACAAGCGGATTCGGCCGCTACGCGGCCGCGGTCAGCCGTCAGGCGATCGGTGGACGGAACGGGAGGTTGGGGGAGTCCCCGGGCAGATGGGATTGACCGGACTCGGGCAGCAGTGGCCCGGATGCCGACTGCACGGAAATGTCCAGCGCAATGTCGGGCAAGGGATCCGATGCGCTGCCGACCTGGTGCAACAGTCCGTGGCCCCCGCTGGCGTGGTCGGAATCGTCCCCGCCGCCATGGTGGTCGTGAGGCTGCGAATCCGACGCATGCGCGTGCTCGTGCATGTCCTCAGCGGAGGCCATCGCCGCATGCTCCATGCCGTGCAACTCGCCGACCGCCGCCAGCACGGGGTTCACGACCATGCCCAGCGCCAGCAGCAGCCGCAAGGCGATGCCAGTGAAGCGAAAGTTTCGGCGGAGGGCGCGCATGACTGCGATACCCTACAGTCTGGGCCGGGCACCCGCAAATCAGCGCCCCCGGCCCGGCATCCCCCATGTGGCCCGATCGGCCTGCACGACGGACCGGGCCTCGCTGGATCCGGTGCCCTGGAGGACGTGCGGGGGGGGGGGTGGCTGCCGAGACGGAGGACAGGCGATGCTGTATTTCCTGGTGAAGGTGGCCGTGACCGCCTTGCTGGTCGCGGCGATCAGCGAGCTCGCCCGCCGCCATTCGTTCGCGGCGGCGTTGCTGGCGGCGCTGCCGCTGACCTCGCTGCTGGCGATCCTGTGGCTCTACCGCGACACCGGCGACGCGCTGCAGGTCGCACGGCTGGCCGAGGGCATCTTCTGGCTGGTGCTGCCGTCGCTGGCGTTCTTCCTGGTGTTCCCGGCCGCGATACGTGCGGACCTGGGGTTCTGGCCGGCGCTCGCGCTCGCCGTCGCCGCCACGCTGGTGGCCTACGGGGCGCTGCTCGGCATCGACCGGTGGTTCGGACTGAAGCTGCTCGGCTAGCGCGGTTCCGGCGCAGGTGCGGACCGGGCGCACCGGTGCGCTGCCGGAGGCTGCCCTTCGCCCGATAGCCGCGAAGCCGCCGGCCGTGGCGGGCCCTCAGCGCGGGCCGCGTTCCTCGCGGGGCCTGGGCTTGCGGTCGCCGAGCAGGGCGCTGGCGACGATGCCCACGCCCAGGGCCGCGGCGATCACGAACAGCACCAGCGCGATCGCCGGGTAGCCGA
>JBKHXI010000083.1:0-7333 GCA_046566095.1 Gammaproteobacteria bacterium
CTGCAGGCCTCGCTGCAGACCCCGGTGCTGGTCGATTTCTGGGCGGCCTGGTGCGGCCCCTGCAAGACCCTGGGCCCGATCCTGGAGAAGCTCGCCGCCGAGTACAACGGCGCGTTCCGGCTGGCCAAGGTCGACGTCGACGCCGAGCAGCAGCTGGCCGGCGCCTTCCAGGTGCGCTCGATCCCGACCGTGTTCCTGGTCAAGGACGGGCAGCTGGTCGACGGCTTCCCCGGCGCCCTCCCCGAGGGCCAGCTGCGCGAGTTCCTGAAGCACCACGGCATCGAGCCGGCGGCGCCCGGGGACGCCGCCGACGCGCCGGCCCAGGACATCGCCCCGCCCCCGCCCGCCGACCCGCACGCCGAGGTGGTGCGCCTGCGCCACGCCGTGGCCGAGGCCCCGGACAAGGACGAGCTGAAGCTCGACCTGGCCCTGGCCCTGCTGCAGACCGGCGCCGCGCGCGAGGCCGAACAGCTGCTCGACGCCCTCCCCGCCAACCTGTCCACCGACGAGCGCGCCCAGAAGGCGCGCGCGCGTCTGGGCTTCTCCGCGCTGCTGGCCGACGCGCCGCCGCCGGAGGTGCTGGAAGCGGCGATCGCCAGCAACCCGGACGACCTGCAGGCGCGGCACCTGCTCGGGGTGCACCGGGTGGTCGGCGGCGACGCCGAGGCCGGCCTGGCGCAGTT
This sequence comes from Gammaproteobacteria bacterium, assembly GCA_046566095.1. Taxonomy (GTDB): domain Bacteria; phylum Pseudomonadota; class Gammaproteobacteria; order Xanthomonadales; family Xanthomonadaceae; genus CAMPJU01. The sequence goes on from JBKHXI010000083.1 coordinate 684, forward strand.
CATCGAGATCCTGCAGCGCGACCGCGACTTCGGCGACGGCCTGGCCCGGCAGCGGCTGATCGAGGCCTTCCGGATCGTCGAGGACCCCGAACTGGTCGGCCGCTACCGGCGCCGGATGTCCTCCCTGCTGCTGGTCTGACGCCCAGAACGTGACCAACCGCCCGCAGGAGCGGGCCTTGCTCGCGATGCCGCCCCGCAAACGCCGGATGCCTTGATCCGCCGATCGCGCCCAAGGGGCGCTCCTACGCGATGCGGGGCGATGGCCGCCCGCGCTATCGCCCCGCGACAGCGCATCGTATGCTCGGGACGATCCGAGCCGACCGATGCGATGACCGCCGAGCCCGACGACCTGCCGGCCGCCCCACCGGGCGACGACGAGCCCATGCCGCAGATCCCCGGCTACCGGCTGCTGCGCGTGCTCGGCCATGGCGGCATGTCCACCGTGTACCTGGCCGAGCAGGAGTCGCTGGGCCGCCAGGTCGCGGTCAAGGTGATGCTGCCCGAGGCGCTGGCCGACGAGGTCAGCCGCCGCCGCTTCGAGAACGAGGCGCGCACGGTGGCGCGGCTGGAGCATCCGCACATCGTCGGCATCTTCGCGGTCGGGCGCACCGTCGACGACCTGCCCTACTACGCCATGCCCTGCCTGCCGCGCGGCCACCTCGGCCAGCGCCGCTTCCACGAGGATCCGGACGGCGAGGCGACGATCGCCGCGATCCTGCGCGCGCTGCTGTCGGCGCTGGACTACGCCCATGCGCGCGGCGTGGTCCACCGCGACGTCAAGGCCGAGAACGTGCTGTTCGACGACGCCGGCCGGCCGCTGCTGGCGGACTTCGGCATCGCCCTGCGCAAGGGCCTGGGCCCGCGCGTGACCACCGCGGGCCTGGCCGTGGGCAGCACCGCCTACATGGCGCCGGAGCAGGCGCGCGGCGAGGAGGTCGACGGCCGCGCCGACCTGTACAGCGTCGGCGTGCTGGCCTGGGAAATGCTGACCGGGCAGCTGCCGTACATGGCCGGCGACGCCCTGTCGATGGCGGTGATGCACGCCCAGGACCCGGTGCCGAAACTGCCGCCGGGGCTGCGCCACTGGCAGCGCTTCATCGACAAGGCCATGGCCAAGTCGCCCGGCCACCGCTTCCGCGACGCCGGGCAGATGCTCGAGGCGCTCGAACGCATCCGGCAGCGGCGCCCGGTGCCGGGCGCGGCGGCGCTGCGGCGCCTGGGCCGGCGCATCGGCCCGCCGCAGCGCTGGCCGCGCTGGGCTTGGGGGACGCTGGTGCTGGTGGCCGCGGCGGCGGTCGGCCTGGCCCTGCGGCAGGCGGGCCCGGGCGAAGCGGACTTTTTCCGTGCCACGCCGGCCGCGGCCGTGGTCGAAGACGCGCAGCCGGCCGCGGCCGGCGACGGCCCGCCCGCGCCCGCCGAACCCGCCCCTTCCCCGGCGCAGACCCTGCTCGACGCCGCCGCCGAACAGGTCGCCCAGCGCAACCTGACCCTGCCCGAGGGCGGCAATGCCTACGACAGCGTGCTCGCCGCGCACCAGGCCGATCCCGAGCATCCGCAGCTGGCCGAGACCGCCGACGCGGTGATCGCCGCGCTCGGCGCGGAGCTGGCCCGCCACCTGCGCGGCGGCAACCAGCGCCGCGCGGCCGACTACCACGAACGCGCCGCCACCCTGGCCGAACGCACCGGCCGCGGCGACGGCCCGGCCATGCGCAAGCTGCGCGCCGAGGCGCTGGCCGCGCTGGAGGCGCGGATCGCCGACGCCGCCCGGCGCTTCGACCGCGGCGGCGCCCAGGCGCTGGCCCGCCAGGCCGGCGACTACGGCGCCGACGCCGCCGCCGTCGCGCGCCTGCGCGCCCGCGCCGACGCCATCCTGCAGCCGGGCGACCGGGTTCCCGGCGACCCGGCCGGCGCGGTTCTGGTCCGCGCCGGCAACGGCCTGTTCGCCGCCGCCCCGCGCGAGGTCAGCCGCGCCGACTACGGCCGCTTCGCCGCCGCCACCGGCCGCCCGGCCAGCCTGTGCCGGGAGCGCATCTCGCCGCTGCGGATCGTCGCCCCGCGCAGCTGGACCGCGCCCGGCTTCCCGCAGGGCCAGTCCGAACCGGTGGTCTGCGTGTCCTGGGCGGACGCGGACGCCTATGCCCGCTGGTTCAGCCAGCGAAGCGGCCACCGCTACCGGCTGCCCACGCCCGCCGAATGGCAGGCCTTGTCCGGCATCGCCGCCGGCAGCCCGCGCGCGGTGGCCGAATGGCTGCAGTCGTGCAGCGGCCCGGGCTGCCGCCAGCGGATCGTCGCCGGCGGTTCCTGGCGCAACTCCACCGGCTCGGAGTCGCGCGACGCCGACCGCGGCTACGACGACGTCGGCTTCCGCCTGGTCCGCGACCTGTAAGCTCGCGCGACCCATCATCCGCTGATCCGTAGGAGCGGGCCTTGCCCGCGATGGCGTTTCCCGCGAACCCGGCGCGCGGATGCGACGCGGCCGCATACAATCCGCACATGCCACACCCCCGCTCCCTCGGCCGCCGCCTGCAGCGGCTGTTCCTCACCGGACTGCTGACCCTGCTGCCGCTGTGGCTGACCTGGGTGGTGCTGAAGTTCGTGTTCGCGCTGCTGTCGGACCTGAGCCGGCCCTGGGTCGGCCTGGTGAGCGGCCGCATCGCCGCGCGCAACCCCGCCTGGCAATGGGTCGCCGATCCCTGGGTGCAGACCGCGATGGCCCTGCTGGCCACGGTGGCGGTGATCCTGGCGGTCGGCTGGCTGGCGCGGCGGGTGGTCGGCCAGCAGGCGCTGCGCTGGTTCGAGGCGATCATCGGCCGGGTGCCGCTGGCCAGCACCGTCTACGGCAGCGCGCGCAAACTGCTCGACATCCTGCAGACCAAGCCGGGCAACACCCAGCGGGTGGTGCTGATCGACTTCCCGCACCGCGAGATGAAGACCCTGGGCTTCGTCACCCGGGTGGTGCGCGAGCGCGGCACCGGGCGCGAGCTGGCGACGGTGTACGTGCCGACCACGCCCAACCCGACCTCCGGTTATCTCGAAATCGTGCCGGTCGAGAAGATGACGCCCACCGACTGGACCGTCGACCAGGCGATGAGCTTCATCATCTCCGGCGGTGCCGTCTCGCCCGACGAAATCCCGTTCACCCCACCACAGGCACCCGCCTCGTCCGAAAACCTGTAGGAGCTGCGTAAGCTGCGACCCCGCGCACTCGGATCGGGTGCGGGGTCGCAGCTTACGCGGCTCCTACAAACCCAGCCCTGCATCGCGGGAACGGATACCTCGGATTGCCCACGTGACCTTCGGCCCATGCCCTCGCGGCGGGCGCGGGTAAGGCTCGGGGTACCCTGTCCGACCGCTCCCCGGAGACCCCGCATGACCGTCCGCCCGCCGCGCTGCCTTGCGCTCGCCCTCGCCATCGGTATCGCCCTCGCCGGCTGCGCCACCACCCCCGGCGCCACCGCGCCCGCGGGCCAGCCCGCCGTCGCCGGCTCGCCGGAGGCCGCCGCCAAGGCGCAGCGGCTGGATCGGCTGTACGAGCAGTACTGGGAGGAACTGCTGGAGCGCAACCCGCTGCAGGCCACCTTCCAGGGCGACCCGCGCTACAACGACCGGTTGCCGAACTTCCTCACCGCCGAACACCGCGAGCGCAGCGAGGACTTCACCCGCAAGTGGCTGGCGCGGATCGAGGCGGTCGGCCCGCAGGGCCTCACCGGGCAGGACCTGCTGAGCTACCAGATCTTCGTGCGCAACGCCAAGGACGCGCTGGAAGGCACCCGATTCCCCGGCTGGAAGCAGCCGATCAACCAGTTCTACAACCTGGCCTCGACCGTGGTGCAGCTGGGCTCGGGCACCAGCGCGCAGCCGTTCAAGACCGTGAAGGACTACGACAACTGGCGCAAGCGCGCGGCCAACATCCCGCCGATCTTCGACCAGGCCATCGCCAACATGCGCATCGGCATGGCCGACGGCGTGGTCCAGCCGCGGCCGTTGATGGAGAAGGTCATTCCCCAGCTCGACGCGCTGATCAAGCCCAGGGCCGAGGACACCCTGTTCTGGATGCCGATTCGGAACATGCCCGCCGACATCCCGGCCGCGGACAAGGCCCGCATCACCGCCGAATACCGCACGATGATCGAGGCCGAGCTGCTGCCTGCCTACCGCGAACTGCGCGCCTTCATCGCCGACGAGTACATGCCCGCCACCCGCACCACCCATGGCATGGCCGCGCTTCCGGACGGCAAGGCCTGGTACGCCTACAACGCGCGCAACTCCACCACCACCGACCTGACGCCGGACCAGATCCACCGGATCGGCCTGGACGAGGTCGCGCGCATCCACGGGTTGATCAAGACCGAGGTGATGGACGAGGTCGGCTTCAAGGGCAGCCTGCAGGAGTTCTTCGACTTCATGGAGAGCGACCCGCGCTTCCAGTTCGAGTCGGAGGAGGCGCTGCTGGCCTACTACCGCTCGCTGGAGGACAAGGTCAACGTCCACGTGCCCAAGCTGTTCTCGCTGACCCCGAAGGCAGGGTTCGAGATCCGCCCGGTCGAACCGTTCCGCGCGCAGTCGGCGGCCGGCGGCTCCTACATGCGTCCGAGCGAGGACGGCTCGCGCCCGGGCGTGTTCTACGTTAACACCTACGACCTGCCCTCGCGCCAGACCTGGGACGCCGAGGACCTGTTCCTGCACGAGGCGATCCCCGGCCACCACTTCCAGCTGGCGCTGCAGCAGGAACTGACCGGCCTGCCCAAGTTCCGCCGCTTCGGCGGCGAGACCGCCTTCAGCGAAGGCTGGGGGCTGTACTCCGAGTCGCTGGGCAAGGACCTGGGCCTGTACACCGACCCGTACAACTACTTCGGCTACCTGCAGAACGAACTGTGGCGCGCCATCCGCCTGGTCGTGGACACCGGCCTGCACAGCAAGGGCTGGACCCGCGAGCAGGTGATCGCCTACATGCTCGAGAACTCCGCCACCGCGGAGACCCCGGCGATCTCGGAGGCCGAGCGCTACATGGCCATCCCCGGCCAGGCGCTGGCCTACAAGATCGGCGAGCTCAAGATCCAGGAACTGCGGGCGAAGGCCGAGGCCGAACTCGGCCCGCGCTTCGACATCCGCGAGTTCCACGCGGAAGTGCTCAAGGACGGCTCGGTGCCGCTGGACGTGCTGGAGGACAAGATCGAGCGCTGGATCAAGTCGCAGAAGGGCTGAACCCAACCCAGCCCGGACCCTTCATCCCGCCCGCAGCGAGCAACCTGCATCCACCAAGCCGGCAATAGGGCCGCCCTGCCCTTCGCCCGTCATCCCGAGCGAAGCGAGGGATCCGCTTCTGCCGACCAGGCGACCGGAGGCCGGCATTGCCGGTAGAACGACAGGCCCCAGCCCGCGGAGTTCAGGATGCCCCGAGCGATGCCGCTCACCCCAAGGCCGATACACGGCTGCAACCGATCCGTTTCCGATGATCAGCGACCGATCACCCTGCTGTTGCAGGAGGAGTCCATTCACAAATTGTTAGCACTCAGAGCCGGAGATTCTCAAGGTGCCTGTTTAAGCCTACAAATCTCGATGCAGCCTCACGTAGCTCCCTGGCAGCATGGTCCCAGAAGACCACCTCAACGAAATAGCCGTCTTTTTTAAGCTCATTGATGGTAGGAACGTAATCCGCATCTCCTGCGACCAATACAAAAACATCCTCATGTGGATCGCCGAGCTTGTAGGCGTCCTTGGTCAGCAAGGTGGCAATGCCAGTATCGATCTTTTTCTCTTTGTTCTTGACGTTACGGTCCTCTAGATGCAACTCGAATCCGGCCTTTTCTGCATAGGTCCATATTCCGTCGTTCGGCGGTGGACGAGAACCGAACAACGCAGCACGCTTTATTGTTCTTTTGTCCGAGCCGCAGAGGAACTCGTGCAGCTTTCCAAAGCTGATGGTATAGCCATGATCAAGGATGCCGTCATTCATTGCCTCATAGATGTTGTCGGCGAGGCCATGTGTAACTGCACTCACTCTCCGCCCCTCGATGTAGAGGTTGGAGTTGTCAACGTAAACATAATCAGCCACGACTCTCTCTCCCCTGAGTGCTAACTACTCTTCAGCCCCTTGGCGGGGGCGTTGCACCGAGTATGCCCGCCAGCGCCGGGGCGCGCCACAGCGGAAATCCAGCGTCGGAATCCACAAGTTCAGGAACATCTCCGCTTCACTGCTTAGCAGGCTGATTAGCAGGCTGACCGTGTCATCCGGCGTGGGGTGGCGTATACGAGTTACACAGGAATTGGATCCGGCGTAACGGACGCGCAGGCGCGGCGATTGCTGCTGCAAGTGCGCGTGCTTGTGTGTATCAGGTATTACAGCGACCCCACGAAGAAGGCCGGCTATGCCGGCCTTTTCCTTGTTGCGAACGGCGTGCGTCAGGCCCGCGAATCGCGCCTGCCGCCCTGTCCGCGCCCGCCGCTGTGCTGCTTGGGGCCGGCGTGCGGCTGGGCGCCGCGCGCGGCTGGCCGGCCGTGCGGGCGGTGCGCGGGCTTGCGTGCGGCGTTGCCGCCCGGGCGGCGCGCGCCGGCGGCGTCGGAGCCCATGCGGACCGGCTGGCTCGGCTCGAAGCCGGCCACGGTCTCCATGCGGATGTCGTCCTTGAGGATGCGCTGGATCTGGCGCA
>JBKHXI010000084.1:0-3802 GCA_046566095.1 Gammaproteobacteria bacterium
GCCGCGCGGTCGCCGTGGGTGCGCACCAGCGAGAACTCGGTTTCGGCCATGCCCGGCTCCAGCGAGGTCACCCGCACCCCGGTGCCGTGCAGGTCCGAGCGCAGCCCGAGCGAGAACTGGCGCACGAACGCCTTGCTGCCGCCGTAGACGTTGCCGCCGGGGTAGGGGTAGGTGGCCGCGGTCGAGCTGATGTTGACGATGATCCCGCGGCGCTCGACCAGCACCGGCAGCAGCCGCCGGGTCAGCGTCACCAGCGCGGTGACGTTGGTGTCGATCATCGTCCGCCAGTCGTCGAGGCTGGCCTGCTGCGCCGGCGCGGTGCCCAGCGCCAGCCCGGCGTTGTTGACCAGCAGGTCGATGCCGGCGAACTCCGGGGGCAGCGCGGCGATGGCGGCGTCCATCGCCGCGGCGTCGCGCACGTCCGCGCACAGGGCGTGCAACCGGTCGCCGCCGAGCGCGTCGGCCAGCGCGTCCAGACGCTCGCGCCGGCGGCCGCTGGCGACGATGCGCCAGCCCAGCCCCGCCAGCCGGCGCGCGGTCGCCGCGCCGATGCCGGAGGTCGCGCCGGTGACGAAGGCGGTGCGGGCGGTGCCGCTGGAGGCGTCCATGCCGGGATTGTATGCGGCCGCCCGCCGCCGGCGGTCAGCCGGCGGGCGCCGGCGACGGATGCCGGCGCAGCCATTCGAGCGCCGGCGCCCGTTCGTCGAAGCGCCGGAACGGATAGTGGCGGGCGTCGGCCAGCACTTCGATCAGGTGGTTGGCCGGGTGCACCGCCGGCACCACGAAGGCGGTGCGCGAGGCCAGCAGCAGCGGCTCGCTGGTGATGCGCTTGGCGAAGGCGCTGAAGTCCGCGGGGCCGTCCGGGCCGGCCTGGGCGGCGGTCAGGTCGATCAGGATCCGCCGGTAGCCGCGGCGTTCGAGCAACGGCTTGGACTCGGCCCAGGCCTGGAAACGTTCGGCGACGGTGACCACGCCGTGGTAGCGCAGATCGAGCGCGGCCTCGGCATCGTCCAGCTGCAGGATGTACGGCATCCGCGCCCTCCCTGGCTCCTGCGCGACACAGTGCCCGACCGCGGCGCGACGGCGCAGGGGCCGGAAGTCATGGTCGCCGGCCGCGCGGCGCGGTCAGTTGGCGCGGATCGCCAGGGCCGGCAGGCCGCCGTCGGCGAGCTTGCGCTTGGCCTCGGCCAGTTCGCCGGCGCTGCCGTAGGGACCCATGCGCACCCGGTACACGGTGCGGCCGTCGACCTGGGCCGATTCCACCCGCGCGCTCAGGCCCAGCAGCGCGATCCGCGCCTTGACCGCCTCCGCGTCGCCCGAGGCGCCGAACGCGCCGGCCTGCAGCAGGTAGCGGGCGCCGTCGTCGCGCGCGGCCGCCGCCGGGGCCGACGCGGCTTCGGCGGGCGCGGCGGCCGCATCCGCCCGGCGGGCGGGATCGGCTTGCGCGCGCGGGTCGTCGCCGTCGGTTTGGGCCTGCCCGGCCTGTTCGGCCTGCCGCGCCTCGGCGCGCGCGGTCTCGGCCAGCTGCGCGTCGGTCAGCGCCTCGCCCTCGCCGGGCAGCAGGGTGTAGAAGTCGTACTCGGGGGCGGCGCTGCGCGCCGGTGCGGCGGCGGCGCGCGGCGCGGTGGTGTCCGGGACGATCACGTCGTCCTCGCGGCCGGCTTCGGCCGCCGGCTGCGCGTCCGGATTGGGGCGCGGCCGGAAGAAGCCGTCGTCGCCGTCGGAGCGCAGCAGCCGCGGCGCGCCCAGGATCACGCCGATCCCGAGCACCAGCCCCAGCACCAGCCATGCCCAGCCCGGCATCCCCGGGCCGTGGTTGCGTCGCGCCTGCGACCTGCCGCGTCGTACTGCCACCAGCCTGCTTCCTCGTTGCCTGTGCCGCAGCCGGACCGCGCCGGTGCGCGGCGGCATGCGCCGTGTCGTGTCGAAGTCTATGCCAAGACGCCGGGCGCGGCCGGCGGCAAGATGAATGCCGGCGCGTCGCGCCGTTACATCGACTCGGGCGCGCCGACCCCGAGCAGGTCCAGGCCGTTGGCCAGCACCTGCCGCAGCGCCATGCTCAGCGCGATCCGCGCGTCGCGCTCGTCGGCGCCGGCGGTGAGGATCGGCCTTGCGTGGTAGCAGGTGTGGAAGGCGTGCGCGAGCTCGCGCAGGTACTGCGCGACCAGGTGCGGCTCCAGCGCGCGGGCGGCGGTCTCGACCACCTCCGGGTAGCGCGAGAGTTCGACCATCAGCGCCTGGGTGCTGTCGTCGTCGAGCAGGGCAAGGTTGGCCAGGCCGTTGTCGAGGTCCCAGGCGATGCCCTTTTCCGCCGCCTGCCGCAGCAGGCTGCAGACCCGGGCGTGGGCGTACTGCACGTAGTAGACCGGGTTGTCGTTGGACTGGCTGCGCGCCAGGTCGATGTCGAAGGTCAGCTGCGAGTCCGGCTTACGCGCGATCAGGAACCAGCGGGTGGCGTCGCGCCCGGCTTCCTCGATGAGGTCGCGCAGGGTCAGGTAGCTGCCGGCGCGCTTGGACAGTTTCACCTCCTCGCCGCCGCGCATCACCGTCACCATCTGGTGCAGCACGTACTCCGGGTAGCCCGCGGGGATGCCGGCGTCCAGCGCCTGCAGGCCGGCGCGCACCCGCGCGAGCGAGCCGTGGTGGTCGGCGCCCAGCTCGGTGACCGCGCGCCGGTAGCCGCGCTGCCACTTGCTCAGGTGGTAGGCCACGTCCGGCACGAAATAGGTGTAGCTGCCGTCGGACTTGCGCATCACCCGGTCCTTGTCGTCGCCGAAATCGGTGGTGCGCAGCCACAGCGCGCCGCCCTCTTCGAAGGTGTGGCCGTGGGCGACCAGCTCGCGCACGGTCTCCTCGACCTTGCCGTCGGCGTACAGCGACGATTCCAGGAAATACACGTCGAAGGCCACGCCGAACGCGGCCAGGTCCTCGTTCTGCTCGCGGCGCAGCCAGGCCACGGCGAAGCGGCGGATCGCGTCGAGGTCGCCGGGGTCGCGCGCGGCGGTCACCGCGTGGCCTTCGACCTCGACGGTGTCGCCGCGCAGGTAGGCGGCGGCGACGTCCTTGATGTACTCGCCGCGGTAGCCGTCGGCGGGCCAGTCGGCGTCGTCCGGGCCGCGGCCCTGCGCGCGCGCCTGTACCGACAGCGCCAGGTTGTCGATCTGCGCGCCGGCATCGTTGTAGTAGTACTCGCGCACCACCTCCCAGCCGGTGGCCGCCAGCAGCCGGGCGATGCAGTCGCCGATCGCGCCGGCGCGGCCGTGGCCGACGTGCAGCGGCCCGGTGGGGTTGGCCGAGACGTACTCCACGCCCACCCGCACGCCGCCGCCCTCGTCGCTGCGCCCGTAGCCGGCGCCCTCCGCCAGCACCCGCGCGACCTCGCGCTCGTAGGCGGCCGGGGCCAGGTGGAAGTTGACGAAGCCGGGCCCGGCGATCTCGACCTTGGCCAGATCCGGGCTCGGCGGCAGCGCCTCCACCAGCGCCTGCGCCAGCGCCCGCGGATTGCTGCGCGCGGGCCTGGCCAGCAGCATCGCCGCATTGGTCGCGAAGTCGCCGTGCGCCCGGTCCTTGGGCCGCTCGACCGTGAAATCGGGCGTGGCGACGTCGGCGGGCAGCGTGCCGGCCGCGCGCAGCGCCTCGACGGCGGTCGCGACCAGGGCGCGGAGGGACTCTTTCACGGCGGCACCGGGCGAAGCAGGGCCGCACATTGTAAGCATCCACACCCGCAGCCGGCCTTCCCCACCCCTGTCGTCCCGAGCGCAGCGAGGGACCTGCTTTGGCGGGCGTGGGCAGAAGCAGGTCC
>JBKHXI010000085.1:0-8677 GCA_046566095.1 Gammaproteobacteria bacterium
CCCCGCGGCCGCCGGGCCTGCGCGCCGGCCGCGCTCGCTACACTCGCGTTGACTTCCGCTGCATCGACGGGATCGGCAGGCCGCGCATGCGCAAGAAGACCAAGGCCACCTCGATCGACATCGCCCACCACGCCGGCGTGTCGCAGGCCACGGTGTCGCGGGTGCTGCGCGGCAGCCCGCTGGTCAATGCCGAGACCCGCAAGCGGGTCGAGGAGGCGGTGCGCGAGCTCAACTACAAGGTCGACCGCCACGCCTCCAGCCTGCGCACCCAGCGCGCCGGCACCCTGGCGCTGCTGCTGTTCGAGGACCCGACCCCGGACGAGTCGCACATCAACCCGTTCTTCCTGTCGATGCTCGGCTCGATCACCCGCGCCTGCGCGCGCCACGGCAACGACCTGCTGGTCTCGTTCCAGCAGCTGTCCGACGACTGGCACGCCGACTACGAGGACAGCATGAAGGCCGACGGCCTGATCCTGCTGGGCTACGGCGACTACCTGGCCTACCGCGGCAAGCTCGAGTCGCTGGTCGAGCAGGGCACGCACTTCGTGCGCTGGGGTGCGGTCCTGCCGGACCAGCCGGGGCTGTCGATCGGCTGCGACAACCTCGCGGGCGGCCGGCTGGTGGGCCGGCACCTGGCCGGGCTCGGCCATCGGCGGATCGCTTTCCTCGGCGACGCGTCCAGCCATTATCCCGAGTTCTACGACCGCTACCGCGGCTGCGACCAGGCGCTGCGCGAGGCGGGGGCGGCGATGGACCCGGCGCTGCAGGTCGATGCGGAAAGTTCGGAGGACGCCGGCTACGTCGCCGCGTGCACGCTGCTCGAGCGCGGCCAGCCGTTCGACGCGCTGTTCGCCGCCAGCGACCTGATCGCGGTCGGCGCGCTGCGCGCGCTGGCCGAGCGCGGCCTGCGGGTACCGGAGGACGTCGCCGTGGTCGGCTTCGACGACATCCCGATGGCGCGTTTCGTGCAGCCGCCGCTGACCACCGTGGCCCAGGACACGGTGCGCGCCGGCGAACTGCTGGTCGAGACCCTGCTGCGGCTGGTCCACGACGAACCGGCGCACAGCATCACCCTGCCGGCGGAGCTGGTGGTGCGCCGTTCCTGCGGCGCCGCCTGAGCCGGGGCCGCAGGTCCGCAGCGTTGGCGTCCGCACCCGCCCGCGGGTCAGGGCCGGGCGGCGCCCGCCTGCGCCGCGCCGGCGAGGATCGCCAGGTAGGCGCGCACGGTCGCCGGCAGGCCGTCATGCAGGGCTTCGCCGATCAGGGCGTGGCCGATCGACACCTCCAGCAGGCCCGGCACCGCCGCCACGAAGCGGGCCAAGTTGGCCTGGTCCAGGTCGTGCCCGGCATTGACGCCGAGCCCGGCCGCGCGCGCGCGCCGCGCCGTCTCCGCGCAGGCCGCGAGCGCGGCTTCGGCGGCGCCCGCGGCATGGGCGGCGGCGTAGGGCCCGGTGTACAGCTCGACCCGGTCGGCGCCGACCGCGGCCGCCGCCTCGACCCGAGCGCAGCCGGCGTCGACGAACAGGCTGACCCGGCAGCCGAGCGCCCGCAGTTCGGCGACCCGCGCGCGCAGCGGCCCGAGGTCGCCGGCGAAGTCGAAGCCGTGGTCGGAGGTCAGCTGCCCGTCGGCATCGGGCACCAGCGTGGCCTGGGCCGGGCGCGCTGCGGCGCACAGGGCCAGGAAGCCGGGGTAGCCCGGCCGCGGCGGCGCGAACGGATTGCCTTCCAGGTTGAACTCGACCGCGCGCGCGCGCGTCAGCGCGGCCAGCGCCTCGACGTCGGCGGCGCGGATGTGGCGCGCATCCGGGCGCGGATGCACGGTGATGCCGTGGGCGCCGGCATCCAGGCAGGCGGTGGCGGCGCGCACCACGTCGGGTTCGCGGCCGCCGCGCGCATTGCGCAGCACCGCGACCTTGTTGACGTTGACGCTCAGCCGGACCATGCGCGGCTCGCCGCCGGGCGCGCGCCGCGGCGGCTCAGGGTTCGGTCCCGGGCGGCGCGCGCTCGGCCGCGGCCGGGCCGGCCTGGGCGGCGGCGGCGCGCCGGGCATCGGCCTGTTCGCGCAGGCGGCGCAGTTCCTGCGGGTCCAGCATCTGGGTCTCGTCGCGGCTGCGGCTGCCGACCCGCTGCGCGAACAGGCCCAGGACCCAGGCCGCGAGGAAGCCCAGCGCGGCCAGCGCGGCCAGCACCGCCAGCCAGGGCGAGGTGGCGACGAAGGCGACCGCGAATGCGGCCAGCGCCAGCAGCAGGTGGATCCAGGGCATGGGAGCGCTCCACGGGCGGTGTCCGGCAAGTCTACCGCCAGCCGCGCGGCGCGGCGCCGCGGGCGGCTACAGCAGCGGCGACAGCAGCCGCGCCGCCGCCTCGGGCAGCCGGTCGCGCCACAGCGGGCGGTCGCGCTCGGCCCGCACCCGCGGCGCGTGCGCCAGGTCCTGCCCGATCCGCCGCGCCAGCGCCGCCGCCACGCCGGCGTCGCAGAACAGCATCGAGACCTCGAAGTTCAGGCGGAAGCTGCGGTGGTCGAAGTTGGCGCTGCCGATCAGGGCCAGGTCGTCGTCGACCAGCAGCGCCTTGCTGTGCATCAGCCGCGGACCGTACTCGTGGATCCTGACCCCGGCCTGGAGCAGTTCGTCGAAGTAGGAACGCGCGGCGTAGGTGACCAGGCGCGAATCGCCCATCTTCGGCACCAGCAGGCGCACGTCCAGGCCGCCGAGCGCGGCCGAGGTCAGGGCCATCATCGCCGCCTCGCCCGGCACGAAATAGGGCGTGGCCAGCCAGACCCGCCTGCGCGCGGCGTGGATCGCGCCGACGTGGGCGCGGTGGATCGGCTCCCAGGGCGAGTCCGGGCCCGAGACGATCACCTGCGCGCCCACCGGACCGGCGCCATGCGCGCGTTCGGCGGCCGGCTGCGGCACGGTCGGCACCCGGCCGGTGGCGTAGGCCCAGTCCTCCACGAACACCGACTCCAGGCTGGCGACGACCTCGCCGGTCAGGCGCAGGTGCAGGTCGCGGTAGGCCTCGCGCGGCTTGGCGCGCTCGTCCTGGTCGTCGCTGACGTTCATGCCGCCGGTGTAGGCGATGCGCCCGTCGATCACCACGATCTTGCGGTGGCTGCGCAGGTTCAGCCATGGCCGTTTCCAGAACTTCAGGCGCATCGGGTGGAACCAGGCCAGCTCGCCGCCGGCGTCGCACAGCGGCCGGAAGAAGGCCTCGTCGCACTTGCCGGCGCCGACCGCGTCCAGCAGCAGCAGGACCTGGACCCCGGCGCGGGCGCGCTCGGCCAGCAGGTCGCGCAGCGCGGTGCCGATGCCGTCGGGGTGCCAGATGTAGTACTCCAGGTGCACGTGCGAGGTCGCGGCGCGGATGTCCGCGCACAGCGACTCGTACTTCTCGCGTCCCTCGTGCAGCAGCCGCACCTCCTGCGCGCTGGCCGGCCCCAGGCCGGTGGTGGCGTGGCTCAGCCGGACCAGCTCCTGGCTCTCGTCGGCCGGGCCGCTGTCGCGCGCCGGCAGCGCGGCGCGGGTGCGGGCGCGGCGCAGGCGCTGGCGCCGGATCTTCTGCGGCCCGAGGAAGTAGTAGACCAGGAAGCCGACGTAGGGCAGCAGCGCCAGGCCCAGCAGCCAGCTGATGGTCGCGGCCGGTTCGCGCTTCTGCAGCAGGATCCAGCCGCCGACCCAGACGAAGTACAGCAGCCAGCCCAGCGCCAGCCACCAGCCCAGGTGCTCGATCGAGCCCAGCGCGTTCCACAGGTCGGACAATGCGTCGGTCATCGGCGGAGTCGGCACGGCGGACGGGCGTCGCGGACGGCGCGACGCCGGCAGGGTAGGCTGTTTGCATGATGGACGCACGTAAACCGCTCGCGCCGATCAAGGGCCGCGGCAGCGCCTCGCGGCCGGCCGGTCGCTTCGAGAAGACCATGGCGGTCGGCGAGGACGACGGCTGGGGCTCGGTCTACGACCACGCCCGCGCCGACGGCGAGCCGGCCGCCCCGCCGCATCCGGACACCCGGGTCACCGAGGAACGCGCGCGCAGCATCGTCAGCCGCAACGACTCGCCGGACGTCGGCTTCTCGCAGTCGGTCAATCCCTACCGCGGCTGCGAGCACGGCTGCGTCTACTGCTTCGCCCGGCCCTCGCACGCCTACCTCGACCTGTCGCCCGGGCTCGATTTCGAGACCCGGCTGTTCGCCAAGACCAACGCCGCCGAGCGCCTGCGCCATGAGCTGGCCAAACCCGGATACGTGCCTGCGCCGATCGCGCTGGGCATCAACACCGACGCCTACCAGCCGATCGAGCGCCGCTACCGGGTCACGCGCGAGGTGCTGGAGGTGCTCGACGCCTGCAACCACCCGGTCAGCTTCGTCACCAAGGGCGCGCTGATCCTGCGCGACCTCGACCTGCTGGCGCGCATGGCCGCGCGTCGGCTGGTCACCGTGCATTTCTCGGTCACCACCCTCGACAACCGGCTGTCGGCGCGGATGGAACCGCGCGCGACCGCGCCGCACGGCCGGCTGCGGGCGATGCGCGCGCTGGCCGATGCCGGCGTGCCGGTCGGGGTGCTGGTGGCGCCGGTGGTGCCGGCGATCACCGACCACGAACTGGAACGGATCCTGGAGGCCGCACGCGACCACGGCGCCGGCTCCGCCGGCTACGTGCTGCTGCGGCTGCCGCACGAACTCAAGCAGGTCTGGCGGGAATGGCTGGAGCTGCACTACCCGGACCGCGCCGCGCACGCGATGAGCCTGCTGCGGCAGATGCGCGGCGGCCGCGACTACGACAGCGCCTTCGGCCGCCGCATGCGCGGCGAAGGGGCGTTCGCGCAGCTGCTCGCGCGCCGCTTCGCCGCCGCCCACCGCCGCCTGGGCTTCGGCCGGCTGCCGCCGCTGGACGCCACGGCCTTCGCCCCGCCGCGGCCGCCCTCGCCCCAGCGCGACCTGTTCGCCCCCGCAAACCCGTAGGAGCGCCCCTTGGGCGCGATTGCGCGCCAGCGCCGCCGATCGCGGCGCGGGCAGCCGCGGCGCAGGTCATGCAGCGCCCGGCCACAACGGCCCACCCAGCCACAGCCAGCGCGCCATCCAGGCGCTGACCAGGGCGATCAGCACCGTCAGCGGCAGGCCCACCCGCAGGAAGTCGCCGAAGCTGTACTGGCCCGGGCCCAGGATCAACAAGTTGCCGTGGTGGCCGATCGGGGTCAGGAAGGCGACCACCGCGCCGAGCGCGGTCACCACCACGAACGGGGTCGGCGGCAGCCCGAGCGCCAGCGCCAGCGAGATCGCCACCGGGCCCAGCAGGACCGTGGTCGCCGCGTCCGACATCACCTGGGTCAGGAACGCTGCGACCGTGAACATCACCAGCAGCACCGCCAGGTCCGGCCAGCCGGAGACCAGCTGCAGCAGCCCGGCGGCCAGCAGCTGCGCGGTCCCGCTCTGCTCCATGGCGATGCCCAGCGGGATCACCCCGGCGATCATCACGAACACCCGCACGTCGATGCCGCGGTAGGCCTGTTCGACGCGCAGGCAACGGGTCACCACCATCGCCACCGCGCCGAGCAGGAAGGCCAGCGGCACCGGCAGCCATTCCAGCACCGCCACCAGCACCGTCGCCGCCAGGATCGCCAGCGCCAGCGGCGCGCGCAGCCGGCGCTTGGCCTCACCGGCGAACGGCACCAGCATCAGGAACCCGTGGTGGGTGGCCAGCTCGGCGAAGCGCGCCGGATGCCCCCACAGCACCAGCAGGTCGCCCTCGCGCAGGCGCGCGTCGGCCAGGCGCCGGGCGAGCGCGCCCTCGCGCCGCCACAGGCCGGCGATCACCGCCTTGAACTGCCGCGAGAAGTCCAGCTCGCGGATGCTGCGGCCGATGAATTCCGAACCCGGCGCGACCACCGCCTGCACCAGCTGCGCCTCGGCCTCGTCCTCGACCCCGGCGGTCGCGCCGAAGCGGGCGATCGCGTCCAGGTCCAGACCGGGGTCGTCGTGCAGCGTGGCCAGGGCGTCGGCCGAGGCCTCGACCAGCAGCACGTCGCCGGCCAGCAGCGGGCTGGTGGGGCCGAGGTCCCGGCGCAGCCGGCCGCCGCGCACCCAGCCGGTCATCCGGAACTTGTCGCCCTGCGCCTTCTGCAGCTCGGCCAGCGGCCGCGTGCTCCAGCGCGAGCCCTCGACGATCAGCAGCTCGGTGCGGTAGCGGTCCAGGCGCAGGTAGTCGTCCTCGCCGTACTGGCCGGCGCGGCGCGGCAGCAGCCAGCGCATCAGCAGCATGTAGGCCATGCCCACCAGCACCAGGGCGATGCCGATCGGGGTGATCGAGAAGATCCCCAGGCCCGGGCTGCCGCTGCGCTCGATCATGTCGCTGGCCAGCAGGAAGGCCGGGGCGCTGATCAGGGTCAGGGTGGTGCCGAGCGAGGCCGCCAGCGACATCGGCATCAGCAGCCGCGACACCGACAGCCCGCGGGCGCGCGCATGGCGGCCGAGGATCGGCAGCATCATCGCGGTCACCATCACGTGGTGGGTGAACGCGGCCAGGGCCGAGACCGTGGGCATCACCACCGCGATGGCGCGGGTCTCCGAGCTGCCGGCGGCGCGGCCCACCCACTGGCCGATGCGCTCGGTGATGCCGGTCGCCGCCAGCCCGCCGGAGATCACGAACACGGTGGCGACGATGATCGCCGGCTCGCTGGCGAAGCCCGACAGCGCCTGCCTGGGCTCCAGCACCCCGGCCAGCACCAGCGCCAGCAGCAGCACCATCGCAGTCACGTCGACCCGCAGGCGCTCGCTGACGAACAGGTACAGCCCGCCGGCGAGGATCAGCAGGAACAGGGCCTGGTCGAGGGTGACGGGCACGGAGGCCACAGCCGCGGTCCACGGGGACGGGAGCGCATTGTGCCGTGGCCCGCGGCCGCCGCGGCATTCACGCCGCGTCCATCGCCAGCGCCCGGGGCGCTGGCTACACTCCGGCCATGCACCCGACCCGATCACAGCCGGCCGACGGGGCCGCCGTGGCCGCGCACCCCGCCGCCGCGCCGGGGCCGGCCGACCGGCACGCGGACGAGAACGCGGATGAGAGTGCGGCCGCGGCCGCGGACGAAACCGCGGACCGGGCCGGGCTCGCCGCCCGGCTGGCGCGCAGCCAGGCCGAGCTGCAGGCCCTGCGCGCGGAATTCGAACAGTTCACCTACGCCGTGTCCCACGACCTGCGCGCGCCACTGCGGGCGATCGACAACTTCGCCGGGCTGCTGGAGCGGCGGCTGGGCGACGGCCTGGAGCCGGCCGCACGCGACCACCTGGACCGCATCCGCGGCGCCTCGGCCCGGCTCGGCAGCCTGATCGACGCGCTGCTGCTGCTGTCGCGCGCCGGCCGCCACGCGCTGCAGCCGCAGCCGGTGGACCTGAGCCTGCTGGCCGAATGGGCCCTGGCCGAGCTGCAGGAGGCCGAGCCCGGCCGGGCCGTGGCGGCCGTCGTGCAGCCGGGGCTGGTCGCCCATGGCGACGAGGCGCTGCTGCGCCAGCTGCTGCAGCTGCTGCTGCACAACGCCTGGAAGTTCTCGGCCGGGCGCGACCGGGTGGCGCTGGAGGTCGCCGGCGAGACCGCGGGCGGGCGCCTGCTGCTGCGGGTGCGCGACCAGGGCAGCGGCTTCGACATGCGCTACGCCGACAAGCTGTTCGCGCCCTTCCAGCGCCTGCACGGGCCCGAGGAGGGCGGCGGCCACGGCATCGGGCTGGCGATCGCCGCCAGGATCGCGGCCCGCCACGGCGGCGCGATCCGGGCCGAGGGCGCGCCGGGAGCCGGGGCCACCTTCCATGTAGACTTGCCGGCGACGGCCTCGGTCTTCCGGGAGGCGGCCGCGCCCCCGCCTGCGCCGCCCGCGCCCCCGCCCCCCGGTCCGCCCGCCGCAGACACGAGCAGCCCCAAGCCATGAGCAACAAGGACATTCTGCTGGTCGAGGACAACCCCGACGACGTCGAGCTGACCCGGATCGCGTTCGACGAGGCCAAGATCGCCAACCGGCTGATCGTGGTCAGCGACGGGGTCGAGGCCCTGGACTACCTGTTCGCGCGCGGCGCCCACGCCGACCGCGACCCGGACGACCTGCCCTCGATCGTGCTCCTCGACCTGAACCTGCCCAAGGTCGACGGGCGCGAGGTGCTGCAGGCGATCCGCGCCGACGAGCGCACCAAGACGCTCCCGGTGGTGGTGCTGACCACCAGCACCGAGCCGTTCGACGTGGAGGCCAGCTACGCGCTGGGGGTCAACAGCTACATCCAGAAGCCGGTCGACTTCGAGCAGTTCGTCTGGGCGGTCAAGCAGGTGGGCCTGTACTGGCTGGTGCTGAACCAGCCGTTCCGCAAGTCCTGAGCGCGGCGGCCGCTCAGCCGCGGCGGCCGTCGCCGCCGCCGAACAGCTGCTCGGCGCGCTGGAACAGGATCCAGCTGGTCGCGATCACCTTGTCGCTGCCCTGCGGGCGATTGCCGCGGTGGGTGTGGGTGAAGGCGGTCGGTGCGATCAGCAGGGTGCCGGTGCGCGGCACGACCTTGCGGCGCTGGAACAGGAACTCGGTCTCGCCCTCGGCGAAGCCCTCGTTGAGGTAGATCGTCCACAGCAGGTGCCGGTGCAGGGTCTCGGCGCTGCCGTCCTTCGGGTACAGCTCGCAGTGCCAGTACGGGTAGCCGCCGCGGCCGGCCGCG
>JBKHXI010000086.1:0-14652 GCA_046566095.1 Gammaproteobacteria bacterium
GCGCCGCAGCTGTTCGACTACAACCGGCAGGGCGCCTGGAACGGCCACATCCCGGTGACCGCGGTGAACTCGTCGATCCTGGTGCTGGCAGCGCTGCTGCACGGCATGGACCAGGTGGTGTTCTCCAACGAGCGCTCGGCCAGCTACGGCTCCAAGATCGTCGCCCAGGACGGCTCGCTGGCGGCCGAGGTCAACCACCAGTGGTCGAAGGGCTGGGAATTCGAGCAGGCCTTCGGCGACCACCTGCAGCGGCACGTCGCCGCCGACCTGCGCTACTACTCGCTGCTGCGGCCGCTGTCGGAACTGGCGGTGGCGCGCCAGTTCGCCAGGACCGGCCGCTACGACGCGCATTTCTCCAGCTGCAACCGCAACTTCCACATCCTCGGCGAGCGCCCGGTCAGCCGCTGGTGCGGCGTGTGCCCGAAGTGCCAGTTCGTGTTCCTGGCGCTGGCGCCGTTCATGAGCAAGCCGCGGCTGGTCGGGATCCTCGGCCGCAACCTGCTCGACGACCCGGCCCAGGCCGACGGCTTCGACGCGCTGCTCGAGTACCGCAACCACAAGCCGTTCGAATGCGTGGGCGAGGGCCGCGAATCGCGCGCCGCGCTGGCGGCGCTGGCGCAGCGGCCGGAGTGGCGCGAGGACGCGCTGGTGCAGCGCTTCGCGCGCGAGATCCTGCCGCAGCTGGACCCGGCGGACCTGGACATCGCGGCGCTGCTCGCGCCGGTGGACGAGCACCGCATCCCGCCTGCGCTGTGGGAGCGCCTGCGTGCGCATTTCGCGGCTTGAGGCGATCGCCGCCGAAGGCGGCCGGATCGCGCTGTGGGGCTGGGGCCGCGAGGGCCGCGCCGCCCATCGCGCACTGCGCGCGCGGCTGCCGGCGTTGCCGCTGACCCTGCTGTGCGGCGGGGAGGAGGCGGCGCAGGCGCGCGCCGCGGGCGATCGGCTGCTGGCGGTGGAGACCGGAGCCGGCGCCGAGTCGCTGGCGCGCTTCGCGGTGGTGGTGAAGTCCCCCGGCATCAGCCCCTACCGGCCCGAGGCGCAGGCCGCCGCGGCGCGCGGCACCCGCTTCGTCGGCGGCACCGCGCTGTGGTTCGCCGAGCACGCGGGCGCGGGCGGCATCGTGCCCGGCTCGGTCTGCATCACCGGCACCAAGGGCAAGAGCACCACCACCGCGCTGCTGGCGCACCTGCTGCGCGCCGGCGGCCACCGCACCGCGCTGGCCGGCAACATCGGCCTGCCGCTGCTGGAGCTGCTCGATCCGCAGCCCGCGCCTGTCTACTGGGCGATCGAGCTGTCGAGCTACCAGACCGGCGACGTCGCCGACAGCGGCGCGCGGCCGCAGGTGGCGGTGGTCACCAACCTGTTCCCGGAACACCTGGACTGGCACGGCAGCGAGGCCCGTTACCTGGCCGACAAGCTGCGGCTGGTCACCGAGGCGCGCCCGGAGGTGGCGGTGCTCAACGCCGCCGATCCGCGGCTGGCGGCGCTGGAGCTGCCCGACTCGCGGGTGCACTGGTACGGGCGCGAGGACGGCTGGCACCTGCGCGGCGACCGCCTGCATCGCGGCGACGAACCGGTGCTGGACACCGCCGGCCTGCCGCTGCCCGGCCGCCACAACCGCGGCAACCTGTGCGCGGTGCTGGCTGCGATCGAGGCGCTGGGGCTGGACGCGCGCGCGCTGGCGCCGGCCGCGGCCTCGTTCGCGCCGCTGCCGCACCGGCTGCAGCGGCTGGGCGTGCGCGACGGGATCGAGTACGTGGACGATTCGATCAGCACCACCCCGCACGCCAGCCTGGCGGCGCTGGACTGCTTCCGCGGGCGACCGGTGGCGCTGCTGGCAGGCGGCCACGACCGCGGCCTGGACTGGCAGGCGTTCGCCGACGCGGTGGCGGCGCGGCCGCCCGCGGCGATCGTCACCATGGGCGCCACCGGGCCGCGGATCCACGCGCTGCTGGCCCCGCTGGCGGGGGATGCCGGGTTCGCGCTGCACGCCGCCGCCGACCTGCCCGAAGCGGTCGCCGCGGCGCGCGCCGCGCTGCCGGACGGCGGCGTGGTGCTGCTGTCACCGGGCGCGCCCAGCTTCGGCGCCTACCGCGACTACACCGAGCGCGGCCGCCACTTCGCCGCGCTGGCCGGCTTCGACCCGCGCGCGAGCGGCGCGATCCCGGGCCTGGGCATCGCCTGACCGCGGCCGGTTCACGCACGGCGAACGCCGCGCGGGCCAGGCTCGGATCCCGACCCCGCCCGCCGGAGACCGCCATGCGTCGCCTCGCCCTGCTGTCCCTGCTGTGCCTGGCCGCCGCGCCCGCGTTCGCAGCCATGCGCGTCGAGCCGGTCGACTGGGAGATCGACGGCGCCCGCTACGCCGGGTTCCTGGTGTACGACGACGCCTCGCCGGCGCAGCGGCCCGGGCTGGTGATGGTGCCGAACTGGCGCGGCGTCGACGATGCGGCGGTCGACAAGGCGCGGGCCATCGCCGGCGGGGACTACGTGGTGCTGGTCGCCGACCTGTACGGCGCCCAGGTCCGGCCCAGGGACAATGCCGAGGCCGGCCGCGCCGCCGCGCCCCTGCGCCAGGACCGGCCGGAGATGCGCAGGCGCATGCGCCGGGCGGTGGAGGCGCTGGCCGCGCAGGCGGGCAGGGCGCCGCTGGACCCGGCGCGGATCGGCGCTTTCGGCTACTGCTTCGGCGGCACCGCGGTGCTGGAACTGGCGCGCGACGGCGCGGACCTGGCCGGCGTGGCCAGCCTGCACGGCGGACTGGGGACGCCGCTTCCGGCGCGGCCGGGCGCGGTGAAGGCCTCGGTGCTGGTGCTCAACGGCGCCGACGACCGCGCCGTCGGCGACCAGGACATCCTCGCCTTCCAGGAGGAGATGGACGCGGCCGGGGCCGACTGGCAGTTCGTCAACTTTTCCGGCGCAGTGCACTGCTTCGCAGAGCCGGACGCGGGCGACGATCCCGAGAGCAACTGCCGCTACCACGAGCGCTCGGCGCGGCGCGCGCACCGGATGCTGCACGACTTCTTCCGGGAGCGCTTCGCACGCTAGGTCGTCGTTACCCGCGCAGTGCAGCGCATGGGTTGCGTCCGGTCTCGTAGGGATCGCGCCGTCTCCGGTCAGCGGTCGCGCTCGACCGCGTGGCGTGCCAGCCCGCGCAGCCCCGCAACCGCCTCGTTGTCCTCGAATTCTGCCAGCGCCGCTTCGGCCGCTCGGGCGTAGTCTAGGGCCCGGTCGCGGCTGTAGCCGAGGCTGCCGGCCGCGTCGATCGCGGCGAGCACCTCCGGCAATGCGTCCACTTCGCCATGCTCGACGATGGCCCGCAGACGCGCGCGGCGGTCGGGGCCGGCATGGGCCATGGCGTGGATCAGCGGCAGCGTGGCCTTGCCCTCGGCGAGGTCGTCGCCCAGGTTCTTGCCCAGCGCCGTGGCGTCGGCCGCGTAGTCGAGCACGTCGTCGGCCACCTGGAAGGCGTAGCCGAGGTTGAGGCCGTAGGCGTGCAGCGCGTCGCAGGCGCCGGCATCGGCGCCGGCCAGCAGCCCGCCCAGGCGCGTGGCGGCGGCGAACAGCACCGCGGTCTTGCGCTCGATCACCCGCAGGTAGGCGGCCTCGTCGGTGTCGGGGTTGCGCACGTGCAGCAGCTGCAGGACCTCGCCCTCGGCGATCGCGTTGGTGGTGTCTGCGAGGATCCGCATCACCTCCATCCGCTCGAGCTCGACCATCAGCTGGAAACTGCGCGAGTACAGGAAGTCGCCGACCAGCACGCTGGCCGAATTGCCGAACACCGAATTGGCGGTGCTGCGGCCGCGACGCAGCTCGGAGGCGTCGACCACGTCGTCGTGCAGCAGGGTGGCGGTGTGGATGAACTCGATCACCGCCGCCAGCTGCAGCGCGTCCGGGCCGCGATGGCCGCAGGCGCGCGCGGCCAGCAGCAGCAGCATCGGCCGCAGCCGCTTGCCGCCGGCGCCGACGATGTACTCGGCGACCTGGTTGACCAGACTCACCTCCGAGGCCAGGCGGCGGCGGATCAGCGCGTCGACCCCGGCCATGTCCTCGCGCACCAGCGCCTGGACCTCCGGCAGGGACAGGGCGGCGGGGGGCGTGGGGCGGGAGTCCATGCGCGCTCTGGCGGGGGCGAACGCGGATTATAGGCGCCGGTCCGCGCGGATGCGGGGTTTTCCGACATGCCGGCGCGGCGCGATCCGGTGGCGCCGGGGGCGGCGGCTATAATCCAATCCCCTTGCCCGGCTCCCGGGCGTCACCGGACGAGAACACCCATGGCCCGCGGCATCAACAAGGCGATCCTGGTCGGCAACCTCGGCAACGACCCGGAAACCAGGTACACCCAGGGCGGCATGGCGATCACCAAGATCAGCCTGGCCACCACCAGCGTGCGCAAGACCAAGGAAGGCGAGACCAAGGAGGAGACCCAGTGGCACCGGGTGACCTTCTTCGGCAAGCTCGGCGAGATCGCCGCCGAGTACCTGCGCAAGGGCTCGCAGGTCTACGTCGAAGGCGAGATCCGCTACGACAAGTACACCGGCTCGGACGGGGTGGAAAAGTACTTCACCGAGATCGTCGCCAACGAGATGCAGATGCTCGGCGGTCGCGGCGAGGGCGGCGGCGGACCGCGGCCGCAGCGCGCGCCCGCGCGCGAGGACGCGCCGGCGCGCGGCGAGTCCCGCCCCGCGGCGGTCAAGGACCACGCCGGCGACTTCGACGACGACGACATCCCGTTCTGAGGCGCCTTCCCGGCAAGCTCCCTCGACCATCGCATTCCGTTGTCATTCCGAACGCAGTGAGGAATCCTCCCGTACGCAGATCCTTTGCCTCGTCCACGACAGGGCGAAAGGCTTCGACTGGGACGACGGCTTCCTGTGAAGACGTCCCGGGCCGGCGCATCGGCCGCTCGCCCGATGAGGGTGGCATTCAGGAGCACCCTTCGACCATCCCCGACAAGGAGGTTTCGTGACGACCTGGCTCGTGACCGGCGGCGCCGGTTTCATCGGCGGCAATTTCGTGCTGGAGGCGGTGGCCTCGGGCGTACGCGTGGTCAACCTCGACGCGCTCACCTACGCCGGCAACCTCGACACGCTGTCCTCGCTGGACGGCAACCCGGACCACGTGTTCGTGCACGGCGACATCGGCGATGCCGGCCTGGTGCGGCGGCTGCTGGCCGAGCACCGGCCGGACGCGATCGTCAACTTCGCCGCCGAGAGCCACGTCGACCGCTCGATCGACGGTCCCGCCGCGTTCGTGCAGACCAACGTGGTCGGCACCCTGGCGCTGCTGGAATGCGCGCGCGACCACTGGCGCGGGCTCGAGGGCGAGGCGAAGCAGGCGTTCCGCTTCCTGCACGTGTCCACGGACGAGGTCTACGGATCGCTGGGCGAGACCGGGAAGTTCACCGAAACCACCCCATATGCCCCCAATTCGCCGTACTCGGCGTCGAAGGCCGCGTCCGACCACCTGGTGCGCGCCTTCCACCACACCTACGGGCTGCCGGTGCTGACCACCAACTGCTCCAACAACTACGGTCCGTACCAGTTCCCGGAAAAACTCATCCCGCTGATCATCGCCAGGGCGCTGGCCGGGGAGCCGCTGCCGGTCTACGGCGACGGCCGCAACGTGCGCGACTGGCTGTACGTAGGCGACCACTGCGCCGCGATCCGCGCCGTGCTCGAACGCGGCCGGGCCGGCGAGACCTACAACGTCGGCGGCGACGCCGAGCGCGAGAACATCGTGGTGGTCGAGACATTGTGCCGGCTGCTGGACGAGCGCCGCCCGCGCAGCGACGGCAAGCCCAGGTTCTCGCAGGTGACCTACGTCGCCGACCGTCCCGGACACGACCGCCGCTACGCGATCGACGCCGGCAAGATCCAGCGCGAGCTGGGCTGGAAGCCGGCGCACAGCTTCGAGCAGGGCATGGCCGATACCGTGGACTGGTACCTGGCGAACCAGGACTGGGTCGCGCGCGTGCTCGACGGCAGCTACCGGCTCGAGCGCATCGGCGGGGTGGCGGCATGAGCGCGACCGGGCGCAAGGGCATCATCCTCGCCGGCGGTTCCGGCACCCGGCTGTACCCGCTGACCCAGTCGATCAGCAAGCAGCTGCTGCCGGTCTACGACAAGCCGATGATCTACTACCCGCTCAGCGTGCTGATGCTGGCCGGCATCCGCGAGGTGCTGGTGATCAACACCCCGCACGAGCAGGAACTGTTCCGCAGGCTGCTGGGCGACGGCTCGCAGTGGGGCATGAAGATCGAGTACGCCGTGCAGCCGAGCCCGGACGGCCTCGCCCAGGCCTTCCTGATCGGCCAGGCGTTCCTCGCCGGCGGCCCGAGCTGCCTGGTGCTGGGCGACAACATCTTCCACGGCCACGGCATGAGCGAGATGCTGGCCCGCGCCGACGCGCGCGAACGCGGCGCGACCGTGTTCGGCTACTGGGTCTCGGATCCGCAGCGCTACGGCGTGGCCGACTTCGACGCCAGCGGCCGGGTGGTCGGGCTCGAGGAGAAGCCGGCCAACCCGAAGTCGAACTATGCCGTCACCGGCCTGTACTTCTACGACGGCCGCGCCCCGGAATTCGCGGCGCGGCTCGAGCCCTCCGCCCGCGGCGAGCTGGAGATCACCGACCTCAACCGCTGCTACCTCGACGAGGGCAGCCTGCATCTGGAGCAGCTCGGTCGCGGCTACGCCTGGCTCGACACCGGCACCCATCGTTCGCTGCTGGAGGCCTCGACCTTCATCGAGACCATCGAGGCGCGCCAGGGCCTGCGGGTCTGCTGCCCGGAGGAGATCGCCTGGAGCCAGGGCTGGATCGACGACGCGCAGCTGCAGGCGCTGGCCGAACCGCTGGCCAAGAACGGTTACGGGCGCTATCTCAAGTCCCTGGTCTCGCGCGGGGTGGTGCGGTGAGGATCCTGGAGACCGACCTGCCCGGCTGCGTGGTGATCGAGCCGCAGGTGTTCGGCGACGAGCGCGGCTGGTTCTTCGAGAGCTGGAACCGCGAGCGCTACGCCGCCCACGGCCTGGACCTGCAGTTCGTGCAGGGCAACGTCTCGCGCTCGGCGCGCGGGGTCCTGCGCGGCCTGCACTACCAGTGGCCGAACCCGCAGGGCAAGCTGGTGAGCGTGCTCGAGGGCGAGGTCTGGGACGTGGCGGTCGATATCCGCCGCGGCTCCCCGACCTTCGGCCGCTGGACCGCGGCCGTGCTGAGCGCGGACAACAAGCGCCAGCTCTGGATCCCCGAGGGCTTCGCCCACGGCTTCGTGGTGCTGTCCGAACATGCCCTGTTCACCTATCTCTGCACCGCGCCCTACGACCGCGAGGCGGACGCCGGCATCCGCTGGAACGATCCCGCACTGGCCATCGACTGGCCGGTCGCCGACCCGGCGTTGTCTCCCAAGGATGCGCGGGCGCCGCTGCTGGCCGACATCCCCGAATCACGGCTGCCCGGGCTGCAGCCGTGAAGATCCTGCTGTTCGGCGCCAACGGCCAGCTCGGCCACGAGCTGCTGCGTGGTCTTGCGCCGCTGGGCGAAGTGGTGCCCAGCACCCGTTCGGGGCGATTGCCCGGAGGCGCGGCCTGCCTGGCCGTGGACCTGGCGGAGCCGGGTGCCGCCGCCGCCCTGGTGCGGCGGCAGCGGCCGGATGCGGTGGTCAACGCCTCCGCCTACACCGCCGTCGACCTCGCCGAGGAGGAGCAGGCGCTGGCGACGCGGGTCAACGTCGAGTCGGTCTCGGCCATCGCCGCGGCCTGCGCGGAAATCGATGCGCGCCTGATCCATTACTCGACCGACTACGTCTTCCACGGGCAGGGAAACCGCCCCTGGCGCGAGGACGACGCGCCCGATCCATTGGGGGTCTATGGCCGGACCAAGCTCGCCGGAGAACGCGGCGTCGTCGCCAGCGGCTGCAGGCACTGGATCTTCCGTACCGCCTGGGTCTATGCCGCGCGCGGGAACAACTTTCTGCGCACGATGCTGCGGCTGGGGGCAGAGCGCGACGAGCTGCGCGTGGTCTGCGACCAGGTGGGTTCGCCGACGCCCGCGCGCTGGCTGGCCGACGCGACCGCAATCGCGCTGGCCCGCAGCGGTACCGGGGACGGGCTCTGGCATCTGGCGGCCGCCGGACAGACCAGCTGGCATGGCTTCGCCACGGCGATCTTCGAGGACGCGGTGCGGGCGGGGCTGCTGCCGCGCGCGCCGGCGGTGGTTCCGATCGCAAGCGCCGAGTATCCGACCCGCGCCACGCGGCCGGCCTATTCACAGCTGGATTGCGAGCGCGCGGCGGGCGACTTCGGGCTGCGGCTGCCGGACTGGCGGATGGGTCTGCGGCAGGTGATCGCGGACATCGCATCCTGATCCGGGCTTGCCCCGGACGCAGGCATGGGATTAGATACGTCCCGGGGAGCGGTCGCGGGGTGCGATCGCCAAAGCCTATGGAGGGGAGCTGCATGCGAGCAGCATCGATCCTGGTCGTCGCATTCCTGGCCTTCGCCGCGGCTGTCGCGGACGCCGCCGAGCCGCATTCGCTGGCGGATTTCCTCAAGCGGGACCAGTACGGCGCCCTGGCGCTGTCGCCGGACGGCCGGCATTACGCGGTGGAGGTTCCGCACGGGGATCGCACCAACCTGGCGATCATCCGTCGCTCGGACCGCACGGTCACCGGCTACGCCAATCTCGGCAAGGACAGGCACGTCCACGCCTTCCATTGGGTCAACAACGAGCGGGTCCTGATCGAGAGCGCCGAGAAGCTGGGCAGCCTCGACCAGCCTCTTCTCACCGGCGAAATCTACGCGATCAACGCCGATGGCAGCGGCAGCGGACTGCTGTTCGGCTACCGCGCGGACGGCACGCAACTGGGTACGCGGCACGACCGCGGACGCCAGGAGGAAGCATCGGGGTTCCTCATCGACACGATCCCAGGCGACGACCGCAACGTGCTCATCGCGGTCTGGCCCTGGACCCAGAGCGAACCCTACACGCGCGCCGAGCGCATGGACGTGTATTCGGGCAAGCGTCAGGTGGTCGCGCGTGCGCCGGTGCAGAGAGCGCGCTTCCTCGCCGATCTTTCCGGGGTGGTGCGCTTCGCCGTCGGCGAAGGCGTGGACAACGTCACGAAGACCTACTACAGGTCCGGCGAAAAGGCGGAGTGGGAGCTGATCAACGACGAGGCGGCGACGGGTCGGATCGTCGTGCCCGTGGGGTTCGCCGCGGACGGCCGCACTGCCTACCTGCAGGTCGAACAAGCCACGGGGCCGGACGCGGTCCACGCCTTCGACATGCAGACACGGGAATCGGTGCCGGCTCTGCGCGGCGAATTCGCCGATCCGCACGCCTACCTTCGTGACCCGGTCGACCGCAGCCTGGTCGGCGCAGTGTTCATGGAAGGTCGCCCGCGCCTGCGCTTCTTCGACGAACAGGGTGCAGCCGCACGCCTGTACAAGAGCCTGCAGGCGGCTTTTCCGGGCCAACTGGTGACGCTGGGCGAGGCGACCCGGGACGGTGCGCAGGTGTTGCTCTCGGTCCGGAGCGACCGCAGCCCGGGCGACTACTACGTCTTCGATCTGAACGAGAAGAAAGCCGACCTGGCGCTGGTGCGGCGCGACTGGATCGATCCCACTCGCACGGCAGCGATGGAGCCGGTGGTCATCCGGGCGCGCGACGGCCGCAGCCTGCACGGTTACCTGACCTTGCCTCCCGGCGGCGGACGCCAGGGCCTGCCGCTGATCCTGAATCCGCACGGCGGGCCGTTCGGCATCGCCGACATATGGGGCTTCGACGAGGAGACGCAGCTGCTGGCGGCGCACGGCTATGCGGTATTGCAGGTCAACTTCCGCGGCTCCGGCAATTACGGGCGGGAGCACGTGCAGGCCGGCTTCCAGCAATGGGGGCGGGCCATGCAGGACGACGTCACCGATGCCACCCGCTGGGCGATCGAGGAAGGCATCGCCGACCCTTCGCGCATCTGCATCTATGGAGCCAGCTACGGCGGCTACGCCGCGCTGATGGGCGCGGCCAGGGAGCCGGAGCTCTATCGCTGCGCGGCAGGTTATGTCGGCGTGTACGACATGCCGCTCATGTACCGCCGTGGCGACATCGCCCTGCGCCGCAGCGGCCGCAATTATCTCGAGCAGGCGCTGGGCAGACAGGACCTCGAGGCCGTGTCGCCCACGCGCCTGGCCGACCGGATCCGTGCGCCGGTGTTCCTGGCCGCCGGCGGCGAGGACAAGCGTGCGCCGCTGGATCACACCCAGGCCATGGAACGGGCGCTCAAGCGCGCCGGCAAGCCGGTGGAAACCCTGGTCTTCCGGACCGAGGGCCACGGTTTCTACGTCGAATCGAACCGGCGCGAGTACTACGGCAAGCTGATCGACTTCTTCGAGCGCCACATCGGGCGCGGAGCGGCAGCCGCAGCCGGCGCCGGGGGCGAGCGGGCGGCCGCCCAGGGCGAGGCGGCTGCTCTGGAATCTGCCGACTAGCGCCGCAGTCCGGCCGCTGACCGTGGCGCCGCCGGTCGCGGCGGGTCGCCGGCCTATACTGCGCCGACGTCAGACCGGATCGGCCGATGAAGTTCAAGCTGCGCGTGCCCCACACCCTGGTGCTGCTGTTCGCGATGATGGCGCTCGCGCTGGCCAGCACCTGGCTGCTGCCGCAGGGCAGCTTCCAGACGGTGGACGACGGCAAGGGCCACCAGCTGGTGGTACCGGGGACCTACCAGCAGGCCGACGAGCGCGTGGTGCTGCCGCCGACCGCGCTGTTCACGGTGGTGCCGCGGGCGATGGCGGCGGCCGGCGACATCATCTTCTTCGTGCTGCTGGTCGGCGGCGCGATCGCGGTGCTGCGCGCGACCGGGATGATCGATGCCGCGCTCGGCGCGGTCCTCCGCCGGATCGGCCACAGCCCGCGGGCGCTGATCGTGATCGGCATGTCGGTGTTCGCCGCCGGCTCCGGCGCGATCGGGGTGGCCGAGGAGTACATCCCGTTCGCGGCGATGCTGATCGGCCTGTGCCTGGCGATGCGGATGGACGCGATGACCGCGATGGGCATCATGATCGGCGGCTACGGCATCGGCTACGGCGTGGCCGTGCTCAATCCCTTCACCGTGCAGGTGGCGCAGGGCGTGGCAGGGCTGCCGCCGACCTCGGGCTGGGAGTTCCGGCTGGCGCTGTTCGTGCCGTTCGTGGCGATCGGCGTGCACCACGTGTGGTCGTATGCGCGCAGGGTGCAGGCCGATCCGTCGGCCAGCCTGATGGCGGGGATCGAGCCCGCGCATCCTCCCCTGGCGGACCCGCCCGCATTCGACGGCAGGCTCAGGCTGGTCCTGCTGCTGGCGCTGGCGACCCTGGTGGCCATGGTCTGGGGCATCTCGACGCAGGGCTGGTACCTGGTCGAACTCGGCGCGCTGTTCCTGGCGCTGGCGGTGCTGGCCGGGCTGGTCGGCGGCCTGGGCGCCTCGGGCACGGCGCGCAGCTTCGGCGAGGGCGCGGCGGAGCTCGCGGTCACCGCGCTGCTGATCGGCTTCGCGCGCTCGATCGCCCTGCTGCTCGAGGACGGGCAGGTGCTGCACACCATCGTCCACGGCATGTCCGGCCCGCTGCAGGCGCTCGGCGCCTACGGCGCGGCGGTCGGCATGCTGCTGATCCAGACCGTGCTCAACTTCTTCATTCCCTCCGGCAGCGGCCAGGCCTTCGTGACCATGCCGATCATGGCGCCGCTGGCCGACATCGTCGGCATCACCCGCCAGACCGCGGTGCTGGCCTACCAGTTCGGCGACGGGCTCTCGAACATGATCATCCCGACCAACATCGTGCTGATGAGCATCCTCGGCATCGCCGGCATTCCCTACGACCGCTGGCTGCGCTTCGTCTGGCCGCTGCTGCTCAAGCTGCTGGCGGCCGCCGCGGCCGCGCTTGTCGTCGCGGTCGCCATCGGCTACCAATGACGGCCCAGCGCACCCCCTTTCCCGCCCCCGGAGCGACCCCGATGCGCCTTCGCCTGCCCGCCCTCCTGCTCGCCGCCTTCCTGCCCCTGCAGGCGCAGGCCGAGCGCGGATTCGAGGCCCGCGACCTCGCCGCCATGACGCGCGTTTCCGCGCCGGTGCTCGCGCCCGACGGCGGCAGCGTGGTGTTCGTGCAGCGCGAGGTCGACTTCGCCGAAAACCGCGCCAGCACCGCGCTCTACCGGCGCGACCTGCGCACCCGCGACCTCGCCCCGCCCCGGCGCATCACCCCCGAGGGCTGGAGCGCCAGCGCGCCCGCGTTCTCGCCGGACGGCGGCACCGTGTATTTCCTCAGCGGCAAGGAAGGCACCCAGCAGCTGTACGCGGTCCCCGCGACCGGCGGCACGCCGCGGCTGCTGACCGGCTTCGCGCTCGACATCGGCAGCTACCGCCTGTCCCCGGACGGCACGCGGGTGGCGTTCAGCGCGGAAACCTTCGCCGACTGCGGCGGCGCGCCGGACGTGTTCGCCTGCACCCGCCAGCGCCTGGACGAGACCAAGGCGCGCAAGGCCAGCGGCGTGCTCTACGACCGGCTGTTCGTGCGCCACTGGGACACCTGGAAGGACGGGCGCCGCAGCCGGCTGTACGTGGCGGCGTTGCCCGCCGCCAGGGCGAAGCCGGCGACCGCCGCCACCGCGCTCAGCCATGCGCTGGACGGCGACATCCCCTCCAAGCCCTTCGGCGGCAACGACGACTACGCTTGGTCGCCGGACGGCACGGCGCTGGTAGCGGCGGTGCGCATCGCCGGCCGCAGCGAACCGTGGTCGACCAATTTCGACCTGTACCGGCTCGATCCCGAGGGCCGCGCCGCGCCGGTGAATCTCACCGCGGACAATCCGGCCACCGATGCCGGTCCGGTGTTCGGCCCGGACGGCCGCACCCTGTACTACCGTGCGATGCGCCGCGCCGGATTCGAGGCCGACCGCTACGCGATCATGGCGCTGGACCTGGCCAGCGGCGAACGGCGCGAGGTCGCGCCGCGCTGGGACCGTTCGCCCAGCAAGCTGCTGCCCAGCGCCGACGGCCGGGCGTTGCTGGCGACTGCGCAGGATACCGGTCAGTACCCACTGTTCCGGATCGACGTCGCCAGCGGCGAGGTCGCGCGCCTGGTCGGCGACGGTTCGGTGTCCGCCTTCGATCTGGCCGGCGATACGCTCGCCCTGACCCGCGCCACGCTGCAGACCGGCGACGTGCTGTACGTGGCCTCCCCCGACGGCGAAGACCTCAGGGCGATCACCCCGACCGCATCCGAACGCCTGCCCGGCGTGGCCTTCGGCGACTACGAGCAGTTCAGCTTCAAGGGCGCGCGCAACGCCACGGTATACGGCTACGTGGTCAAGCCCTGGAACTACCGGGAGGGCAGGAAGTATCCGGTCGCCTTCCTGATCCACGGCGGCCCGCAGGGCAGCTTCGGCGACGGCTGGAGCTACCGCTGGAACCCGCAGACCTACGCCGGCCAGGGCTACGCGGTGGTCATGATCGACTTCCACGGCTCCACCGGCTACGGCCAGGCCTTCACCGACTCGATCACCGGCGACTGGGGCGGCAAGCCCCTGGTCGACCTGCAGCGCGGCTGGGCCGCCGCGCAGCAGCGCTATCCGTTCCTGGACGGCGACCGCGCCTGCGCGCTGGGCGCAAGCTACGGCGGCTACATGGTCAACTGGATCGCCGGCAACTGGTTCGGGCGCGACGGCAGCGCGCCGTTCCAGTGCCTGGTCAACCACAACGGCGTGTTCGACACCCGCTCGATGGGGCTGGTGACCGAGGAACTGTGGTTCACCGAATGGGAGTTCGGCGGCCCGGTGCATTCCCATCCGGCGGGCTACGAGCGCTTCAACCCGGCCCGCCACATCCACAAGTGGAAGACGCCGATGCTGGTGGTGGCCGGGCAGAACGACATGCGGGTGCCGGTCGACCAGAGCCTGTCGACCTTCACCGCGCTGCAGCGGCAGGGCATCGAGTCGCAGCTGCTCTACTTCCCGGACGAGAACCACTGGGTGCTCAAGCCGCACAACAGCGTGCTGTGGCACGATACCGTCAACGCCTGGCTGCGGCGCTACCTGGGCGAATAGACCGGCACGAGGCCGTGCCGGCAGGCAGGGGGTTGCGATGGGCAGGAACCCGTTCATCCACGACGACGACGAGCCGCGGTCTCCCGGGAACGCGCCGTCGCCCGGGCCCTACCGGGGCCCGGAGCGGCGCAGCGGACAGGACCGGCGCCGGACCCACGACCGGCGCGAGGAGATCCGCTTCGAACCGGCCAAGCAGGACCGGCGCAGCGGCAAGGACCGCCGCAAGCGCTCCGGCTGGGACGACACGCCGGTCCGGTAGCGCGGCATTCCGCGTCCTCCGCCGCCACGACGTTGTCCGGGCCGCGGCTGGCCGCGCGCGCGGGCCGCGTGCTAGCGTCGCGGCATGGAAGAAGGTACCGCCCTGATCACCAACGACGCGGTCGTCCTGGGGCTGCTGGCCGCGACCCTGGGCGCGGTGTTCTGGACCGCCGCCCGCCCGGACGGCTTCTGGAAGAAGTTCTACGGCGTGGTGCCGGCGCTGCTGCTGTGCTACCTGCTGCCGGCGGTCTACAACAGCCTCGGCCTGATCGACGGCGAGGCCTCGGGCCTGTACCCGATGGCGCGCGACTACCTGCTGCC
>JBKHXI010000087.1:0-4312 GCA_046566095.1 Gammaproteobacteria bacterium
CGAGGTGCGCTGAGGCGCACCGGCGCGCGCCGCGTCCGGGGTGCGTTGAGCGGTCCTGTCCCGCCGCATGCCCGGACCCGCGAAGGGCGTGGCTTCGGCCACGCCCTTTCTTCGTGGCGTCGGCCGCATGCGGCGCCGGTGGAGCGCGCAACCCTCGCCGGAACGACTTCGCCCATCCCAAGCTGGGAATCCGATCGCTACGCCCCGACGGGCGGCTGCCGGATCGGCGCCTGTCCGGCCAATGCGATATCGTTTGCTCCAAACCATGATATCATCGCCGCATGCCCCGAACCATCATCAATCTCGACCCCGACGACAAGGCGTGGCTGGACCGACAGGCGCGCGACCGTCGCGTGCCGATGACCGAACTGGTTCGCCAAGCCATCCGCAACTACCGTGTCCGCGAGGAAAGCCGGGGTTTGCCGGACCTGCAGGCCGCGCTGCGCCGGACCGCGGGCATCTGGCGTCAGGGCGACGGTCTGGTTTGGCAGACGCGGCTGCGCAGGGAATGGGACCGAAAGGATTGAGCTACCTGCTGGATTCGGTGGTCCTCATCGACCACTTCAACGGCATCGAGGCCGCGACCGCCTTCCTGGCCGCCCATGGCAGCCGTTGCGCGATTTCGGTCATCACCCGTGCCGAAGTGCTCGCGGGCTTCGACGAGGTGGGTGCAGCCCTGGCAACGGATCTGCTGGACGGCTTTCCTGCACTGCCGATCACCGCGGAAATCGCGGACTTGGCAGCCGGCCTGCGCCGCAGCGAGCGATGGAAGCTGCCCGATGCACTGCAGGCCGCCGTCGCCGCGCACCATGGAATCGCCCTGGTCACGCGCAACACGCGCGATTTCCGCCCCGGAGGCAGGCCCGAGGTGTTGGTGCCGTACCGCCTTTGAACACTTGGGTCGGATCACCAAATAGCGGCCTGTGGCTGCGTGCCATGCCATGCCGGGCCCCGCGACCCCGCAGGTCACAGCCTCACGCCCGCCGCCACCGCGCCCCGCGCCCATGCCCTTCTCGGCGGATCCGGCCTTCGTCGCGCAGCTGGTCCAGCACGCGCTTGAGCCGGATCGGCGACACGTCCGGGAAGCGCTGGCGCAGGCTCGCGATTGCGAATCCGTCCGGCAGTTCGTTGACGACCGCCAGGCGGATGCGGGTGTCCAGGCCGCCGTCCGCGGACGCGGCGCGGTACCCGGCGAGCGCTTCGCGTACGCCGTCGGGCGCGGGCCGCGCCAGGCTGGCGGCGACGGCGGCGAACCAGCGCTGCGCCCACAGGTTGGCGAGCTTGCGGTTGCCGGCGAATACCAGCTGCACGCGCGGGAACAGCACCGGAAGCTCGGCCAGCACGCGCTGCACGTGTGCGGCCGGCCACGGGCCGAGGCGGGCCGGGTCGCCGAAGTCGCGGTACGGAGCCTCCAGCACCAGTGCGGCATGCGGATACGAGCCGAGTTCGGCGAGCTGCTGCTGCAGGCCCTTGAGTTGAGCGAGGTCGGCGAGGAAGTTTTCGCGTGTCTTGCGCTCGACCACGGCGGCCAGGCCCTGCTCGTGCAGCAGCGCGTAGTCGCCCACCGGCAGCCTGCGCCGCGTCGTGTGCGCGCCGGGGAACCGCCACGGATAGCGCTCGGCGCTGTCCACCGCCACTTCGAGGGGCAGGTTGACCACCAGTTCGGTGCGCTTGGATGATCGATGGCCGCGCACCGCGGCCTCGGTGCGGAAGAAGATCTGCTCGTAGCTGCCGCCGTCCTTGCGCGGCTTCTCCAGCTTGAGGAACTCGCAGCGCTTGCGTTGTGGGCGGTCGAGCGAAACCGAGAGCTTGCGGCCGATCCGCGCCAGGTGCGCGATCGGCACGACTTCATGGGGGATCAGGGTCTCGCCCGGGTCGGGTTCGCGTTCGCGCAGGCAGAAGACCTGCATGCCGGCGCCGGGCCAGCGGCTTTGCGCGCGCACCGCCAGCAGGATGCGGCCATCCTGCTCGATGCGGATGCGCCAGGGGAAGCGCGCGTCCTGCGTTCGTTCGACGATCCAGCAGGCGGACATGACGAAGGCGAAGGGACGGGTGCCCATTATCGCGGACGGGCACGGAGGGCATCGCCCGGCCCGTTTCACCTGCCGCAGGGCAGCTCAAAAACCTATGTTCGTCAATCGGTTGTGTGCACGCCGCGACAGGGCGACCGCTTCACAGCGCTTACAATGCTGTCATTGCAGGCATTCGCCTTGCCTTCCCCGACACTGAATTGAGGTCGATGCCGGTTCGGGCGAGAATCGGCGGTCCAGAACGCCCTGCGAGCCGACATGTCCGAGTCCCCCACGATCGTCTACACCCTGACCGACGAAGCGCCCTACCTGGCCACCGCCTCGCTGCTGCCGATCGTGCAGGCCTTCGCCGCGCCCGCGGGGGTCTCGGTCGAGACCCGCGACATCTCGCTGTCCGGGCGGATCCTGGCCCAGTTCCCCGAGCGCCTGCGCGAGGACCAGCGGGTCGGCGACCACCTGGCCGAGCTGGGCGAGCTGGCCAAGCGCCCCGGGGCCAACATCGTCAAGCTGCCGAACATCAGCGCCTCGGTGCCGCAGCTCAAGGCCGCGATCGCCGAACTCCAGGCCCAGGGCCACGACCTGCCGGACTATCCGGACGAGCCGGCCGACGACGCCGAGCGCGACGCCCGCGCGCGCTACGACCGGGTCAAGGGCAGCGCGGTCAATCCGGTGCTGCGCGAGGGCAATTCCGACCGCCGCGCGCCGGCCTCGGTCAAGGCCTATGCGCGCAAGCATCCGCACCGCATGGCCGCCTGGCGCGCCGACAGCGGCGCGCACGTGGCGAGCATGTCCGGCGGCGACTTCTACGGCAGCGAGCGGTCGCGTACCGTCGAGCGCGCCGGCGACGTGCGGATCGAGCTGGTCGACGGCAAGGGCAACACCACGGTGCTCAAGGAGCGGGTGGCGCTGGAGGCCGGCGAGATCGTCGACGCGGCGGTCATGGACACCCGCGCCCTGGCCGACTTCATCGACGCCCAGATCGACGACGCGAAGGCGCGCGGCGTGCTGTTCTCGCTGCACCTGAAGGCGACCATGATGAAGGTCTCCGACCCGGTGATCTTCGGCGTGGCGGTGAACCGCTTCTACGCGCCGGTGCTGGGCCGCTACGACCGCGAACTGATGGCCGCCGGCTTCGACCCGGACAACGGCATCGGCGACCTGTACACGCGCCTGGACGCGATGGACGCCGCTACCGCCGCCGCGATCCGCGCCGAGATCGAGGCGCTGTACCGCGAGCGTCCGGGGCTGGCCATGGTGGACTCGGACAAGGGCATCACCAACCTGCACGTGCCCAGCGACGTGATCGTTGACGCCTCGATGCCGGCGATGATCCGCGACGGCGGCCGCATGTGGAACGCCGCCGGGCAGCTGCAGGACGCCAAGGCGGTGATCCCGGACCGCTGCTACGCCGGCGTCTACCAGGCGGTGATCGAGGACTGCAAGGCCCACGGCGCGTTCGACCCGGCGACCATGGGCAGCGTGCCCAACGTCGGCCTGATGGCGCAGAAGGCCGAGGAGTACGGCAGCCACGACAAGACCTTCCGGGCGCCCGCGGACGGCACCATCCAGGTGGTCGCCGCCGGCGGCGAAGTGCTGCTGCGGCACGAGGTCAAGGCCGGCGACCTGTGGCGCATGTGCCAGACCAAGGACGCCCCGGTCCGCGACTGGGTGAAGCTCGCGGTGTCGCGCGCGCGGCTGTCGGACACCCCGGCGGTATTCTGGCTGGATGCCGCGCGCGCGCACGACGCGCAGCTGATCGCCAAGGTCGAGCGCTACCTTGCCGATCACGACACGACCGGCCTGGATATCCGCATCCTGCCGCCGGACGAGGCGACCGGCTTCACGCTCGCGCGCATCCGCCGCGGCGAGGACACCATCAGCGTCACCGGCAACGTGCTGCGCGACTACCTGACCGATCTGTTCCCGATCCTGGAGCTGGGCACCAGCGCCAAGATGCTGTCGATCGTGCCGCTGATGGCCGGCGGCGGCCTGTTCGAGACCGGCGCCGGCGGCAGCGCGCCCAAGCACGTGCAGCAGTTCGTCGCCGAGAACCACCTGCGCTGGGATTCGCTGGGCGAGTTCCTGGCGCTGGCCGCGTCCTTCGAGCACCTGGCCCGGACCACCGGCAACGCGCGGGCGAAGGTGCTGGCCGACGCGCTCGACGCCGCCAACGCGCGCTTCCTGGAGACCGACAAGTCGCCCTCGCGCAAGGCCGGCGAACTGGACAACCGCGGCAGCCACTTCTACCTGGCGATGTACTGGGCGCGCGCGCTCGCCGACCA
>JBKHXI010000088.1:0-6095 GCA_046566095.1 Gammaproteobacteria bacterium
CTCTGCATCTGGTAGCTGAGGATGTTGTGGGCCTCGGCCGCCTGCTGCACGTTCATGTCGAACTCGACCATGTTCAGGAAGAACTGCAGCAGGTTCTGGTCCTGGGTGTCGCCGCCCTGCACCGAGAACGCCATCAGCGGCCTGCCGCCGCGCAGCGCCAGGCTCGGCGTCAGGGTGACCCGCGGGCGCTTGCCGGGCGCGACCACGTTGTAGGGATTGAGCTTTTCGTCCAGCACGAAGCTCTGCATGCGCTGGCTCAGGCCGATGCCGGTGTCGCCGGCGACGAAGGCCGGGATCCATCCGCCCGACGGGGTCACCGAGACCACCCAGCCCTCGGCGTCGGCGGCCTGGATCGAGGTGGTGCCGGCCAGGAAGCCTTCGTCGTGGGTCATCGTCCCGGCCTGCTGGAAACCCTCCACGCCCTCGGCCTCGGCCTTCGGCGGGACCGGCGTCCACTGCCGGCGCAGCTGCTCGAACGGGTTGCGCCCGCCCTGGAACGGGTAGGGATCGCCGGGCAGGAGGTCGGTGGCGTTGCGGTCCTCGCGGATCAGCCGGCGGCGCTGGGCGGCGTAGTCCTTGGACAGCAGGCCGCGGATCGGCTCTTCCGGCGGGAAGTACGGGTCGCCGTAGTAGAAGTCGCGGTCGGCGAAGGCCAGGTTCATCGCCTGATAGAGGGTGTGGATGTAGCGCGTGCTGTTGTAGCCCATCGCCTTCAGGTCGAAGCCCTCCAGCAGGTTGAGCGCCTGCAGCATCACCGGGCCCTGGGTCCAGGTCGTCAGCTTGTAGACGTCGATGCCGCGGTAGCGGGTGCTGACCGGTTCCTCGATGCGGACCTCCCAGTCTGCCAGGTCCTGGCGGGTGAACAGGCCGCCGTGCGCGCGGGTGGCGCGCACGATCTCCTCGGCGATGTCGCCCCGGTAGAAGCGGTCGTAGGCGGCGTAGATGGCGGCCTTGCGGTCCTTGCCCGCGGCCAGCGCCGCGGCCTCGGCATCGACCAGCTTCTGCAGGGTGGCGCGCAGCTCCGGCTGGCGGAAGATCTCGCCGGGCCGCGGCGCGGCGCGCGCCTGGGGGTTTTCCGGATCGTAGTGCGGCAGCAGCACCCGCCGCGAGTCCGGCCACTGCGCCAGGATCGCGCGCCGGCGCTCGATGTTCTCGGCCTGCGATTCCTCGATCGGGTAGCCCTGCGCCATCTCCATCGCCGGCGCCAGCACCTGCGCCAGGCTCAGCCGGCCGTACTCGGCCACCATCACCATCAGCCCGCCGGGCGTGCCCGGCGTGACCGCGGCCAGCGGCCCGTATTCGGGCGGGTAGACCATGCCGCGTTCGCGGAAGAACTCCGGGGTGGCGCCGGTCGGGGCCACGCCGAGCGCGTTGATGCCCTTCACCTCGCGGGTATGCGGGTTGTAGATCAGCGCCTGGGTCTCGCCGCCCCAGCCGAGCGTGTCCCACATGGTGGAGGTCACCGCCAGCATCGCCGCGGCGGCATCGACGGCGTTGCCGCCCTGCTGGAACATCATCGCGCCGGCGGTCGCGCCCTGCGGCTTGCCGGTCACCGCGATCCAGTGCTTGGCCAGCAGCACCGGCCGCGCGGTGCGCTGCGCCTGCACCGGCTGCGACAGCCCGACGGCGAGGGTCAGGACCGCGGCCGCGCAGGCAACCAGCCGGCGCGCGGATCTGGAAGCATGGGAATGGGTCATGGCCGGCTCCGGGGATTTCGTTCCTGCCAGCCTACCAATCCGCGGCGATCGATGGGGCCGTCCCGCCCCGCGTGCGCCGCAGCCGGCCTCAGGCGCCGGCCGGCAGCCAGAGCAGCAGCAGCACGCCCAGCGCGATCCGGTACAGCGCGAACGGGGTGTAGCGGTGGCTGGCGATGTAGGCCAGCAGCCAGCGCACCGCGGCGAAGCCGGTCGCGGCGGCGGCGGCGAAGGCCAGCCCCAGCGCCGCCCAGTCCTCGCGCGGCGCGGTGTCGTCGGCCAGGTACTCGACGAAGGCGTAGCCGCTGGCAGCGAACATGGTCGGAATCCCGACCAGGAACACGAACTCGGCCGCCGACGTGCGCCGGCTCAGCCCGGCCAGCATCGCCATGAAGATCGCCGCGGCCGAGCGCGAAGTGCCAGGGAACACGCCGGCCACCACCTGCGCCAGCCCGACCAGCACCGCCACCGTCCAGGTCACGGTGGTGCGGTCGGGCCGGCGCTCGGCGATGCGTTCGGCCAGCAGCATCCACACACCGCCCAGCACCAGCGCCCAGGCCACCGGCGTCACCGTCTCGGGCAGCTGCCAGCCCAGCAGCCGCACCGGCAGCCCGACCGCCGCGGTGACCGCGAACGCCACCGCCAGCTTGGCCGCGTAGTCGCGGTTGGCCGCTTCGCGCAGGCCGGTCGCCAGCGCCCAGATCCGCTGCCGGTAGACCAGGGTGATCGCCAGGATCGCGCCGGCCTGGATGACGATGTTGAACAGGTCCGACTGCGGGCCCAGCCAGTGCTGCGCGATCAGCAGGTGGCCGGTGCTGGAGATCGGCAGGAACTCGGTCAGGCCCTCGATGATGCCGAGCAGCAGGGCGGCGAGCAGGCTGGTGGTGTCGGTGGCCAACGGCGTCCCGGGTCCGGCGCAAGGCGGGCCAGCATACCCAAACGGGCCTCGGCAGCTGCAATCGTATGCAGCCGCGGACTCCGTCGCGCCGGTTTACCCTTGGCCGGATGACCGCCCGTCCCGCCACGCTGCTGACCGTGTTCGGCGCCACCGGCGACCTCGCCCGGCGGATGCTGCTGCCCTCGCTGTACCGGCTGCACGCCGATGGGATGCTGCCGCCGCGGCTGCGGATCCTCGGCAGCGCGCGCAGCGAACTGGACGAGGACGGCTTCCGCGCCCACGTCCGCGCGGCGGTCGCCGAACACGTGCCGGCCGGCGAGCGCGAGGATGCCGCGCTCGACAGCCTGCTCGCGCGGCTGGACTACCGCGCGGCCGCGCTCGACGACGAGGGCTCGTTCGCCGCCCTGGCCGAAGCGATCGCCGCGCGCCGCGGCGACGGCGACCTGGTCCACCACCTGAGCACCGCGCCGCGCTGGTACGCCCCGG
This sequence comes from Gammaproteobacteria bacterium, assembly GCA_046566095.1. Lineage (GTDB taxonomy): Bacteria > Pseudomonadota > Gammaproteobacteria > Xanthomonadales > Xanthomonadaceae > CAMPJU01. The sequence goes on from JBKHXI010000088.1 coordinate 3,079, forward strand.
CCTGCAGCGCGCTGGCCGCGCACGGGCTGGCCGGCCCGGGCACGCGGGTGCTGCTGGAAAAACCCATTGGCCACGACCTGGCCAGCGCCACCGCGATCAACGACGGCGTGGCTGCGGTGTTCGACGAGGGCCGGGTGTTCCGGGTCGACCACTACCTGGGCAAGGAGGGCGTGCAGAACCTGCTGGCGCTGCGCTTCGGCAACGCCCTGTTCGAACCGCTGTGGAACACCCGGCACGTCGAGCAGGTGCAGATCACCGTGGCCGAGACCGTCGGCGTGGAGGGTCGCGGCGAGTACTACGATGCCTCCGGCGCGCTGCGCGACATGGTCCAGAACCACCTGCTGCAGCTGCTGTGCCTGGTGGCGATGGAGCCGCCCTCGCGCTTCGACCCCAGCGCGGTGCGCAACGAGAAGATCAAGGTCCTGCGCTCGCTGCGCCCGATCGGCCGCGGCCAGGTCGCGGCCGAGACCGCGATCGGCCAGTACGCCGCCGGCGCGATCGACGGACGCGCGGTGCCGGGCTACGTCGAGGAGCTGGGGCATGCCAGCCGCACCGAGACCTTCGTCGCGCTGCGCGCACAGGTCGACAACTGGCGCTGGTCGGGCGTGCCCTTCTACCTGCGCACCGGCAAGCGCATGCCGCGGCGCTGCAGCGAGATCTACCTGCAGTTCCGCGCGGTGCCGCATTCGATCTTCGGCGACAACCGGGTCGAGCCGAACGCGCTGGTGATCCGGCTGCAGCCGGAGGAGCACATCGAGCTGGCGCTGATGCACAAGCTGCCGGGCCTGGACCGCAGCGGGCTGCGGCTGACGCCGGTGGCGCTGGACCTGGACGTGCAGGAGGAGTTCGCGGCGCACCGCCGGCGGCTCGCCTACGAGCGCCTGTACCTGGACGCGATCGAGGGCAACGGCACCCTGTTCGTGCGCCGCGACGAGACCGAGGCGGCCTGGGAGTGGGTCGACGCGATCCAGGACGGCTGGCGCGCGGCGGGGATGGCGCCGAAACCCTACCCGGCCGGCAGCTGGGGCCCGGCCAGCGCGGTGATGCTGGCCGAGCGCCACGGCCACGCCTGGCGCGAGTGACGGCAGCCACGGCATGTCCTGGACCGAGCACCCGCATCCCGACGCCGACGCCGCGCAGGCGGCGCTCGCGGGCGCGCTGGTCGACGCCTGCCGCGCGGCGATCGCCGAACGCGGCCGGGCCTTCCTGGCGCTGGCCGGTGGGCGCACGCCGCTGCCCGCCTACCGGCTGGCGGCGGCCGCCGACCTGGACTGGGCGCGCGTGCTGGCGGTGCCGACCGACGAGCGCTGCGTGCCGCACGACCACCCGGCCAGCAACCTGCGGGCGCTGCAGGAGGCCTTCGGCGCGGCCGCGCCGGGCTGGCTGGCGCTGGTGCCGGAAGACGGGGATGCCGCACGCGCCGCGGCGCATGCACGCGCGGTCCTGGCCACGCAGCGCCAGCCGTTCGATGCGGTGGTGCTGGGCATGGGCGCCGACGCCCATGTCGCATCGCTGTTTCCCGGCGCCGACGGACTGGCGGAGGCGCTCGATCCGGCCGGAGACCAGGACGCCGCGCGCATCGATCCGCAGCCGCCGCCGCCCGAGGCGCCGTTCCCGCGGATCACCCTGACCGCCGCGCGGCTGCTGCGCGCGCGCAGCTGGCAGCTGCTGGCGATCGGCGACGACAAGCGCCGCGCGCTGCAGGCCGCCGACGCCGCGCGCGACCCGCGCCGGCATCCGGTGGCGGCCTTCCTGCACGCGCCCGGCATCCATCTGCACGTACACTGGGCCCCGTGATGCTGCACCCCACGGTCGAACGGGTCACCGAGCGCATCGCCGGCCGCAGCCGCGCCAGCCGCGCCGACTACCTGGCGCGGATGGACGCCGCGCGCGAAGCCGGCCCGGCCCGCCTGCGCCTGTCCTGCGGCAACCTCGCCCACGGCTTCGCCGCCGCCGGCCCCGACAAGCCGATGCTGCGCGCGGGCCGCGGCGGCAACCTCGGCATCGTCACCGCCTACAACGACATGCTCTCGGCGCACCAGCCGTTCGAGCCCTACCCGTCGCTGATCCGCGCGGCCGCGCGCAACGCCGGCGGCAGCGCCCAGGTCGCCGGCGGGGTGCCGGCGATGTGCGACGGCGTCACCCAGGGCCGCGCCGGGATGGAGCTGAGCCTGTTCTCGCGCGACACCATCGCCCTGGCCACCGCGGTCGCGCTGTCGCACGACATGTTCGACGGCGCGCTGCTGCTGGGCGTGTGCGACAAGATCGTGCCGGGCCTGCTGGTCGGCGCGCTGGCCGGCAGTCTGACGGTGCGCTTCCTCGACGCCGCCGTGTTGCGCCTGCTGTTCGGGCTGTTCGCCTGCGGCGTGGCCCTCTGGCTGGTGTTCGGTCGCGAACCGGCGCCGCGCAGCGGACCGGCACGCTTCACCGCGGTGATCGCCGCTGCGATCGGCTGTTTCGCGGCGCTGGTCGGGGTGGGTGGCGGCATCCTGCTGGTGCCCTGGCTGCTGGCGCGCGGTGCCACACCGCACCAGGCGGTGGGCACCAGCGCCATGGCCACCCTGCCGGTCGCGGCAGCGGGCGGCGTGGGCTACATGTTGAGCGGCCAGGGTGTCGCAGGGCTGCCCGATCACACCACCGGCTTCGTGCTCTGGCCGGCGGTCGCCGGCATGGCGGCGGGTGCCTTGCTCGCCGCCCGTTGGGGCGTGGCCGTAGCCCACCGCACCTCCGCGCAGCGCCTGCGCCGGGTGTTCGCGCTGCTGGTCGCGGCCATGGGCCTGGACCTGGTGTTCACCTGACCCGGCCGCGGGTGACGGCGGTCGCGCGCCTGCGCGACTGCTTATACTCCCGCCGTCCTCATCCCGCCCACGCCCGGAGTCCACCGTATGAGACCGGCCGTACTCGTCGTCCTGGGTTCCCTGCTGGCTGCACCCGCGCAAGCCGGCGAGGTCTCCTACGACTACCTCGAGCTCAGTCGGGTGAGCGCCGACCGGGAGGGCGTGGCCAGTGGGGAGGGC
>JBKHXI010000089.1:0-8177 GCA_046566095.1 Gammaproteobacteria bacterium
CCGAGCTGCGGCATCTCGTGGCGGGCGTAGCTCATCAGGCCGGACCAGGCATGCTCGATCCGCACGCCCTGCAGTTGCGGGAACACCTTCAGCATGTCGCGGTAGAGCAGCCGTTCCACCTCCCGCGGGCTGCGCTCGCGGATCGAGATCCGCCCGCCCCACAGCAGCCGGGTGTCCGGCAAGGGACGGTAGTAGTCGAATGCGAAGCGGGTGTCGTAGACGGCCACGCGGGTGCGCATCGCCGACTCGAGCCGGTCGCCCAGCGGTTCGGTGACCATGACATAGCTGGCGATCGGCAGGATCGCGGCATCCACGCGCCTGTGCAGGCCGGCCAGGTAGCCGCCGCAGGCCAGGACCACGCGCCGGGCGCGCACGCTGGCCTGCGGGGTCCGCACCCGCCAGCCGCCCTGCTCGCGGTGCAGGGCCACGGCCGGGCTCGCCTCGTGGATGCGCACGCCCAGGCCCTCGGCCGCGGCGGCGATGCCCAGGGCGTACTTGAGCGGGTGGAAATGGAAGGCGCCGGGCTCGAACAGGCCGTCGGCATAGCGGTCGCTGGCCAGCAGCTCGCGCATGCGCCGGCGCGGGACCCATTGCCAGTCGACGCCGTACTGTTCCGACAGCAGGCGCTGGCGCCGGCGCAGGACGCCGGGGTCGCGGAACCAGTTCGCCCACAGCACGCCGGCGTCGACGCGCTCGCAGTCGATGCCGTAGTCGCGGGTGCGGCGGCGCACCAGCTCGACCGCGTCGACGGTGCCGCGGTACAGGGCGCGGGCGCGCGCCGGGCCGAGGTCGCGCAGCAGCCGGTCCTCGCCGCGCGAGAATCCGGCGAACACGAAGCCGCCGTTGCGGCCGGAAGCGCCGTGCCCCAGCTCCCTGGCCTCGAGCAGGACCACGTCGCGCAGGCCGCGTTCGGCCAGCGACAGAGCGGTGCCGAGACCGGCGAAGCCGCCGCCGACCACGCAGGTGTCGCACTCGGCCGCGGCGGCCAGCGGCGGGCGCGGCACGGGCGGCGCGACGGTTGCGCGGTAATGGCTGACCGGTGGTCTGGACATCGTGGAAGCGGCGCGCTGTGATGGCGGCGGACCGATCAGGGGAAGATCGTGGAAATCCATCGCGCCGACAAAGCCTATCGCACCCGCACCCTGCTGCTGCTGGGCGCCACCGCGGTCCTCTGCGCGGTGCTGCTCTGGCAGCTGCACGCCTGGCTGGGGACGCTGTCGCGCGACCTGGCCGCGAGCGATCCGGACACCGTGCGCTACTGGTTGCGGATGCTGCTGGCGGGCCTGGGCGTGGGACTGGCGCTGCCGGCGCTGGTGCTCGGGCTCGGGCTGCGGCGGGTGGCGCTGGAGTCGCGGATCGAGGGCCGCTTCCCGCCGCGGGGGTGGAAGACCCTGCGCGACGTGCGGGTATTGCGCGATGCGGCCGCGCTGGCCTGGGCGCGCCGGACCGAACTGGCGGGCAGCGCCGCGATCGCGCTCGCCCTGGCCCTGCTGGCCTGGGCGGGCTGGGCCTGGGTGCGCTTCGGCTGAGTCGGCTGACCGGGCTGACCGGACTGATCGGATCGTTTCGGCCGGCTGGACCGACGCGGCCGGTCCGGCCGTTCCCATCGATCCGGCCGGTTCCGCCGGCCGGTCGATCCGACCGGATCGACCGGCGCACCGGACGCGCACGCCGCCGGTCGCCGCAAGGCCGCGGGCGATCGCTGCGCGGGCGATCGCCGTCAGGCCAGTTCCGCGACCCCGAGTTCGCGCAGGGCATCCTCCATCATCCCGCGCGCCGCGTCGCTGAGCTTCTCGTGGTCGAGCGCATAGCGGATCGTGGCCTCGATCAGGCCCAGGTGGGTCCCGCAGTCGAAACGGGTGCCCTGGAAACGGAAGGCGTTGACGGTCTGCTCGCGCAGCAGCGCGGCGATCGCATCGGTCAGCTGGATCTCGCCGCCGGCGCCGGGCGCCGTCGACTCCAGCAGCGCGAAGATGCGCGGGTCCAGCACGTAGCGGCCGACCACCGCCAGGGTGCTCGGCGCCTGGTCCGGCGCCGGCTTCTCCACCATCGCGGTGATCGGGCCCTGGCGGCCGTCGAAGGCGCCGGTGGCGACGATGCCGTAGCTGCCGGTCTGCTCGCGCGGCACGTCCTGGACCGCGATCACGCTGGCGCCGGAGGCCTCGGCCGCGTCGGCCATCTGCTTCAGGGCGCCTGGCCCGGCACGGTTCCAGATCAGGTCGTCCGGCAGTATCACCGCGAACGGCTCGTCGCCTACCACGGGTCTGGCGCACAGCACCGCGTGGCCGAGGCCGAGGGCCTCGGCCTGGGTCACGAACACCGCCCGCACCCCCTCCGGAAGCACGTTGCGCACCAGTTCCAGCTGCTCGCGCTTGCCGGCGCGTTCGAGCTTCTGCTCGAGTTCGTAGGCCTTGTCGAAATAGTCGGCCACCGCGTGCTTGTAGCGGTTGGTGACGAACACCAGGGTGTCGCAGCCGGCCTCGATCGCCTCGTCCACGGCGTACTGGATCAGCGGCCGGTCGACGATCGGCAGCATCTCCTTGGGCACGGTCTTGGTGGCCGGCAGGAAGCGGGTGCCGAGCCCGGCGACGGGGAACACGGCCTTGCGGATGCGGCGGCGCGGGCGCGCGGCAGGATCCTGCGCCATCAGATCTTCCTGGCCAGCCGCGCCGGGAAAGCGACCACGGTGGCCCCGGCCGCACCCTCCTCGCGCGCGGCGCCGGGCGCGAACTCGGGCACGGCCGCCCGCAGCTGCCCTTCCAGCGCCACCGTGTCGTAGGCGGCGCAGGCCGCGCGCATCTCCCGCAGCGCCGACAGCACCGATTCGCCGGCCACGCCGCGCGGATCGGCCTGCAGGATCTGCGGATGCGCGGTCGGACGATAGGACTCGTCGGCGTGGAACAGGGTCTCGTGCAGCTTCTCGCCGGGCCGCAGGCCGGTGTAGGTGATCGCGATGTCGCGTCCCGGGGTCTTGCCGGCCAGCCGGATCATCTGCTCGGCCAGTACCCGGATCGGCACCGGCTCGCCCATGTCCAGGGTGTAGATCGCCTCGTGGGAGCCGATCGCCGAGGCCTGCAGGATCAGCTGGCAGGCCTCCGGGATGGTCATGAAGAAGCGGGTCACCTCCGGATCGGTGACCGTCACCGGCCCGCCGGCGCGGATCTGCTCGCGGAACAGCGGCACCACGCTGCCGGCCGAATCGAGCACGTTGCCGAAGCGCACGGTCACGAAGCGGGTGGTCCGGGTGTTGCGGTCGGCCAGCGCCTGGCAGGCGATCTCGGCCAGCCGCTTGGTCGCGCCGAGCACGTTGACCGGGTCCACCGCCTTGTCGGTGGAGATCAGCACGAAGGTGCCGATGCCGGCGCTGCGGCAGGCGCGCGCGACCGTCTCGGTCGCCAGCACGTTGTTGCGCACCGCCTCGCGCAGCTGGGTCTCGAGCAGGGGCACCTGCTTGTAGGCGGCGGCATGGAACACCGCTTCCGGGACCGCGGCCGCCAGCGCATGGGCGATCACCGCCGGGTCGCCGCAGTCGCCGAGCACCGGCACGCATTCGATGTCGGGGAAATCGCGGCGCAGCTCGGCCTCGGTCGTGGTCAGCGCCAGCTCGTCGATCTCCAGCAGCGCGATGCGGCGCGCGCCGTGGCGCGCGCACTGCCGGCACAGTTCGGCGCCGATCGAGCCGCCGGCGCCGGTCACCAGCACCGAGCGCCCGCCCAGCCATTCGCGGATCGCCTTCCAGTCCGGCAGTACCGGCTTGCGGCCGAGCAGGTCCTCGATCGCCACCTTCTTGAGCTGGCCGGGCAGCGAGCGCCCCTCCAGCACGTCGCGCAGCTTGGGCACCATCCGGAACGGCAGCCCGGTGCGCTCGCAGGCCTGCACGATCCGCTGCAGCTCGGTGGCGTCGGCCGAGGGAATGGCGATGACCAGCAGCTTGGCGGCGGTCTCGCGCGCGATCTCGGCGGCCTCGGCGATCCGCCCCAGCACCGGAATCCCCTGGACCTTGCTGCCGCGCAGGCGCCGGGCGTCGTCCAGGAAGCCGACCGGCTGGTAGGCGCCGGTGCGGCGCATGTCCCGGACCAGGGTCTCGCCGGCCTGCCCCGCGCCGACGATGAGCACCCGCACCGCGTTCTCCCGGTCCCCGCGGCGGCCGTCCTTCCAGGCGCGGTAGAGCAGCCGCGGCATGCCCAGCATGCCGGTGAGCACGAACGGATACAGCAGCAGCACCACCCGCGACACCAGCTCCAGGCGGTTGTACATCACCAGCGCCAGGGAGATCAGCACCAGCCCCAGCACGCAGGCCTTGACGATGTTCCACAGGTCCGGGACGCTGGCGAAGCGCCACAGCCCGCGGTACAGGCCAACCTGCCAGAACACCAGCCCCTGGGCGACCAGCACGATCGCCATCTCGGTCGACCACAGCGGCAGCGCCGGCGGGTCCGGAGCCAGGGAATAGCGGAACTGGTGCAGCCCGATCCAGCACAGCCAGACCATCACCAGATCGTGCGCGACCACCGCCCAGCGCGGCAGATTGCTGGCCCACAGATCGCGCAACGAACTCATTCCCTGTTCTCCACTTCCCGCGGCAAGTCGCGCGCGCGCCGGATCAGGAACCAGAGCACCGCGCCCGACGCATACCACGCCGGTAACGAAATACTAATGGAAGTGAAGGAAAAGTCACGGCCCGACATCAGGATCGCCAGCGGACACAGGGTCCATAGCGCATAAAGGGCAGTCACCGGCCCATGCCGGCCAATCCGCCGCGCGAGCAGCTGGTAGCCGTGCTCCACGTGCGGGGCCCACCAGCGCTCGCCGCGCAGCATCCGGCGTCCGAGGGTGAGCCCGGCGTCGAGCAGGAAGGCCGACGGCAGCAGCAGCAGCAGCCAGGCGCCGGCCCCGTCGGCCCCCGCCAGCGCCGCCGCCAGCAGGGCCCCCAGCGCGAAGCCCAGGCTGCCGCTGCCGGCATCGCCCAGGAAGATCCGCGCGCGCGGCAGGTTCCAGGGCAGGAACCCGGCGCAGGCGGCGAGCAGCGCCAGCGCGAGCCACCACCACGCGCCGGTCGCCCAGAGCGCGATCCCGGCCGCGACCAGGAGCGCCTGGCTGGCGGCGATCCCGTCGATGCCGTCCATGAAGTTCCAGACGTTGGTCAGCGCCAGCGGAGCCAGGAACGCCAGCGCCACCGCCCATGCGGCGGCGCCGTCCGCGGCCAGCGCCAGGGCGAACGCCGCGCTCGCCAGCACATGCGCGGCCAGCCGCTTCCAGGGCGCCACCGGGCGATGGTCGTCGAGCCAGCCGCTGCCGCCGACCAGCGCCAGGCCAGCGGCGAAGGCCAGCACCGGCAGCAGCCCGGACCCGCCGCCGGCATGGGCCCGCCAGGCCAGCCACAGCGAAGCCAGCAGCAGGGCGGCGAGGACGGCGACGCCGCCCCCGCGCGGGGTGGGCGCCGCGTGGCTGCGGCGCGCGCCGGGTTGGTCCAGCAGGCGCCTGCGCAGGGCGTAGCGCCGCGCCAGCCAGGTGCCCCCCAGGCCGATCGACAGGTGCAGCAGCAGCCACCCGGCCAGGCCCGGGGCGGACCAGGACAGCTCAGACCACGGCATAGTTGAGCAGCGGCTTGACCGTACCCCATTCCTTGCAGCTGGGGCATTGCCAGTGGTGGGCGCGCGCGCCGAAGCCGCAGCGGTTGCAGCGGTAGCTGGGGTTGCGCACCAGCAGCTGGTCGGTGATCTGGGCCAGGTCGCGCAGGGTCGCGCCGGGGTCCCCGCCCTCGGCCATGGTCAGTTCGATCAGCGCCGCCTCGCCGCGGACCGAGGGCCGGTCCTTGAGCTGCTGCGCCAGCCAGGCCCGCGCCGCCGGCACCCCCTCGCCCGCCTCGATCAGCCGGGCCAGGGCCAGCACCGGGGCGATGCCGCGGTAGTGTTCGATCATCTCGCCCAGGAAGGCGCGCGCACCCGGCTCGTCGCCGCTGCGCTCGTAGCAGGCCAGCAGCGCCGGCAGCAGTTCGGGCAGGTAGTCCGGGTCGTGCCGGGCGACGCGTTCGAAGGCACGGATCGCCGCCGCGTCGCGCCCGGCCTCGACCTCGATCCGGCCCTCGAGCAGCCCGGCCCGCACCGAATTGGCGTCGGCCTGGTAGGCGCGCGCGACCGCGGCGCGCGCGGCGTCCGCGTCGCCGGCGGCGCGGTGGCGGTCGGCCAGCTCGCATTCGAACTGGGCCACCAGCCGGCCCATGGGCTCGCCGGTGGCCTGCTCGAAGCGGGTCGCCACCTCGATCGCCTTCGGCCAGTCGCGCTCGGCCTGGTAGATGCCGATCAGGTGGCGCAGCGCCTGTGGCGCGATCTCCAGCGCCACCAGTTCGCTGAACACGGTCTCGGCGCGGTCGAGCAGGCCCGAGCGCATGTAGTCCTCGCCCAGCGCCAGCAGCGCCTGGACCTTCTGCTGGTCGCTCAGGCCGGGGCGCTGGACCAGCGCCTGGTGCAGCCGGATAGCGCGGTCGACCTCGCCGCGGCGGCGGAACAGATGGCCGAGCGCGACCTGGGTCTCGAAGGTGTCCTTGTCCAGCTCGGCGATCCGCAGGAACACCTCGATCGCCTTGTCCGGCTGCTCGTTCAACAGGTAGTTCAGGCCGCGGAAGTAGGTGGTCGACAGCCGGCTGACCTGGGTGTCGCTGTGGCGCTCGCCGCCGCGGCGGCCGATCACCCAGCCGCTGACCGCGGCCAGCGGCAGCAGCAGGAAGAACCAGAACCACTCGCTGACGAAGGCGGTCATGCGCCCGGGCCGGCCTCCGTGGGCGGCGCCCGCACCGCATCGCGCTCGGCCCGCGCCAGCCGGCGGCGCAGGGGCCAGACCACGCCGGCGGCGAGCGCCATGCCGCCGACCAGCACCCCCAGCAGCAGGGCCAGGATCAGCGCCACGCCCAGGCTCGGGTGCAGTTCGACCAGGCCCAGGTCCAGGCGCACCCGCTGGGTGTTGAGGGCGCCGACCACGATGCCGGCGGCCAGGCAGGCCAGTGCGAGCAGGATCCGGAACAGGCGCATCGAGCGCGTCCCTCGTTCGACGTGGGTGGCTAGCTTAGCCGAGGCCGCCGCAGGGCGGGCCGATCGCCGGCGTGCGCGCGGCGGGGCGCCTGCCGGGCGCCCGGGATCTGCTGGGATCAGGCGGCGTGCTCGAGCGGCATCACCCCGCTCACCCGCTCGCGCAGTTCCTTGCCGGGCTTGAAGTGCGGCACGTACTTGCCCGGCAGGGCCACGGCCTCGCCGGTCTTGGGGTTGCGCCCCAGGCGCGGCGGGCGGTAATGCAGGGAGAAGCTGCCGAAGCCGCGGATCTCGATGCGCTGGCCCTGGGCCATCGCCGCGCCCATCATCTCCAGCAGCGACTTCACCGCCAGGTCGACGTCGTCGGCCTTCAGGTGCGCCTGGCGCTGCGCCAGCTGTTCGATCAGCTCGGACTTGGTCATGGGCGTTCCCGCGGTTGGCGGCCGCCACGGCACCCTGGAGCGGCCCGGAGGTGCCGGGCCGCCCGCGTCGCTTACTCGGACTTGCTGTTGAGCTGCTCGCGCAGCAGCGCGCCGAGCCTGGTGGTGCCGCTGGCGGCCTCGGACGAGGTCTTGGCGTATTCGGCCATGGCCTCGGCGCTGTCGGCCTCGTCCCTGGCCTTGATCGACAGCTGCAGCGAACGGCCCTTGCGGTCCATGCCGACGAACTTGGCCTCGATCCTGTCGCCGACCTTCAGGTGCTGGCTGGCGTCCTCGACCCGCTCGTGGGCGATGTCGCGCGCGGCGACGTAGCCCTCGACGCCGTCGGCCAGCTCGATCGTCGCGCCCTTGGCGTCCACTTCCTTGACCGTGCCGGTCACCTTGGTGCCGCGCGGATGCGCCGCCATGAACTGGCCGAACGGATCCTGCTCGAGCTGCTTGACGCCCAGCGAGATGCGCTCGCGCTCCGGGTCCACCGCCAGCACCACCGCCTCGAGGGTGTCGCCCTTCTTGAAGTTGCGGACGATGTCCTCGCCGGTGGTGTTCCAGCTGATGTCCGACAGGTGCACCAGGCCGTCGATGCCGCCGTCCAGGCCGATGAAGATGCCGAAGTCGGTGATCGACTTGATCTGGCCCTCGACCTTGTCGCCCTTCTTGTGGATGGCGGCGAAGGTCTCCCACGGGTTGGAGCTGACCTGCTTCATGCCCAGCG
>JBKHXI010000090.1:0-7693 GCA_046566095.1 Gammaproteobacteria bacterium
CGGCCGGCCGACCCGGGCCGGGTGTTCTTCGGCGCCAGCGTCGAGCTCGATCCGGTGGACGGCGGCCCGCCGGTGCGCTACCGCATCGTCGGCCCGGACGAGACCGACGCGGCGCGCGGCTGGATCAGCATCGATGCGCCGCTGGCGCGGGCGCTGCTCGGGCGCCGGGTCGACGACGAGGTCCGGGTCCGGCTGCCGGCCGGGGAAACCGGCTTCGTGGTCGCCGCCATCGACTACGACGGCTGACCGGCGCGAGCCGCTCCCGCGCCGGCGCGGGGCGGCAACGGATGAGCACGCAGATCGGGACCGCTGCCGGGTCAGGCGCAGGCGTGGCGGCCGGCGACCTCGCCGTACAGGTCGTGCTCGTCGCTGCCCAGGATCGCCACGTCGACGAAGTCGCCCGGCGCCAGGCCCGCCGCGGCGCCGTCCTGGATCTGCACCAGGCCGTCGATCTCCGGAGCGTCGGCCATCGAGCGGGCGAGCGCCAGCTCCCCGTCGATCGCATCGACGATGCAGCGCTGGACGCCGCCGACCTTGGCCTCCAGCCGCGCGGCCGAAATCTCCGCCTGGCGCGCCATGAAACGCGCGAGCCGCGCCTGCTTCACTTCCTCAGGCACCGGGTCCGGCAGAAGGTTGGCCGCCGCGCCCTCGACCGGCGAATAGGCGAACGCGCCGACGCGGTCGAGCTGGGCCTCGTCGAGGAAATCCAGCAGCTGCTCGAACTCGGCCTCGGTCTCGCCGGGGAAGCCGACGATGAAGGTGGAACGGATGGTCAGCTCCGGGCAGGCCGCGCGCCAGCGCTGCACGCGCTCGAGCGTCCGGTCGACCGCGCCCGGCCGCTTCATCAGCTTCAGGATCCGCGGGCTGGCGTGCTGGAACGGGATGTCCAGGTAGGGCAGCAGCTTCGGCATGCCGTCGACCCCGGTTTCGGTCATCAGCGGGACGATGTCGTCGACATGCGGGTACGGGTAGACGTAGTGCAGGCGGGTCCAGGCGCCCAGTTCGGCCAGTCCCTCGCACAGCGCCTTCATGCGCGTGGCGTAGGCCGTCCCGCGCCATTCGCGCTCGGCGTAGCGCAGGTCGACGCCGTAGGCCGAGGTGTCCTGCGAGACCACCAGCAGCTCGCGCACGCCGCCGCGCACCAGACGCTCGGCCTCGCGCAGCACCTCGTCCACCGGCCGCGAAACCAGGTCGCCGCGCATCGACGGGATGATGCAGAAGCTGCAGCGGTGGTTGCAGCCCTCGCTGATCTTCAGGTAAGCGTAGTGCTTCGGGGTCAGCTTGACGCCAGCGGCGTAGTCCTCGCCGGTCAGCCGCGGCGGCGGCAGCAGGTCCACAAACGGGTCGTGCCTGGGCGGCAGCGCCGTGTGCACCGCCTCCATCACGCTGGCGTAGTCCTGCGGGCCGCTGATCGACAGCACGTCCGGGTGCGCCTGGCGGATCAGCTCGGCGCGCTTGCCCAGGCAGCCGGTGACGATGACCTTGCCGTTCTCGGCCATCGCCTCGCCGATCGCGTCCAGAGACTCGGCCACGGCGCTGTCGATGAAACCGCAGGTGTTGACCACCACCACGTCGGCGTCGTCGTAGCTCGGCACCAGCTCGTAGCCCTCGACCCGCAACTGGGTGAGGATCCGCTCGGAATCGACCAGGGCCTTCGGGCAGCCGAGGCTGACGAAGCCGACCTTCGGGTTGCGGGCGGGCTGCAGGGGCATGGCGGGGGCGGCGCGGCCACGGCGGCCACGCCGCAGGCGGCTGCGGCGGGCGCGCAGTATACCCGTGCCGCCGGCTTGCCCGGGCCCGGCAGGGCCGGCGTAGGATGGAAGCCTGCAACGGCCGGAGGCGGACGCGATGGGCGAATGGCGGGAACTCGCCACCCCGCAGGGACCGGTCCGGGCCTGGCACGCGCACCCGGACCGGCCGGCGCGCGGCGGGGTGGTGGTGCTGCAGGAGATCTTCGGGGTCAACCCGTACATCCGCGCGCTGGCCGGGCGCTTCGCGCGCGCGGGTTTCAGCGCGCTGGCGCCGGCGCTGTTCGACGTGCTGCGCCCGCAGGTGGAGCTGGGCTACGACGACGCCGGCGTCGCCCGCGGCCGCGAGCTGGCCTCGGAACTGGGGTTCGACGCCGCGGTCGCCATCGCCGGCGCCGCGACGCGCTGGCTGCACGAGGCCGGGCACCGGGTCGGGGTGGTCGGTTTCTGCTGGGGCGGCAGCGTGGCCTTCCTGTGCAACACGCGGCTCGGCCTGCCGGCGGTCGGCTACTACGGCGCGCGCAGCCTGCCCTTCCTCGACGAGCAGGGGGTCGAAGGCCGGCCGCGCGCGCCGCTGATGTTCCATTTCGGCGGCCGCGACGCCAGCATCCCGCCGGAGGACATCGCCCTGCATCGCGAGAAGCAGCCGCATGCGGCGATCCACGTCTACCCGGAGGCGGGGCACGCCTTCGACCGCGACGTCGACCCGCGCGTGCACGATCCCGAGGCGGCGGCGCTGGCCTGGCGCCGCACGATCGATTTCCTCGCGGCCGCGCTGCAGTGAGCAGGCACGGCACCCGCCCCGGCGAATGGCGGCTGCATCCGCAGCTGGCCGAGGACACCGTTCCGCTGGCGCACTGGCCGCTGTCCGAGCTGCGGCTGATGGACGACGCCAACCACCCCTGGCTGGTGCTGGTGCCGCGGGTGGCCGGCGCGGTCGAGCTGATCGACCTGGCCGATGCCGACCTGGCGCGGCTGACCGGCGAGATCGCGCGGGCCAGCCATGCGCTGCGCGCCGCCTTCGCCCCGGACAAGCTCAACGTCGCCGCGCTCGGCAACCTGGTGCCGCAGCTGCACGTGCACGTGATCGCGCGCTTCCGCGACGACATCGCCTGGCCGCGGCCGGTCTGGGGCAATGCCGATGCGCGCCGCTATCCGCCCGACGCGCTGGCGCGCCAGGTCGAGCGCCTGCGCGCCGCCCTCGCGGCGTGAGCGCGGCGCGCCCGCCCGGCCGCGAGCCGCCCGGCTTCGAAGCGCTCGCCGACGACGCCTGGCTGCTGCGCCTGGGCACCGGTATCGACCCCGCGCTCGACGCCCGCGTCCGCCGCCTGGCCGCGTCGATCCGCGCCGCGGCCCCGTCCTGGCTGCGCGACCTGGTGCCGGCCTACGCCAGCCTCGGCGTGTTCTTCGATCCCGACCGCTCCGATGCCGCCACGGTCCGCCGGGAGCTCGCCGGCATCGCCGCGGCGATGCCCGACGCCGCTGCCGAAGACGCGGCGGTCCGCACGATCGAGCTCCCGGTCCTGTATGGCGGCGAGCACGGTCCCGACCTCGAGCCCGCGGCGCGCGAACTCGGGATCAGCCCCCGGGAGCTGGTGGAGCGCCACGCCGGCGGCGACTACACCGTGGCCATGATCGGCTTCGCCCCCGGCTTCCCCTACCTGTCGGGGCTCGATCCCGCCTTGGCGCTGCCGCGGCTGGCGACCCCGCGCACCCGGGTGGCGGCCGGCAGCGTCGCGATCGGCGGCGCCCAGACCGGCATCTATCCGCGCGAGGGCCCCGGCGGCTGGCGGATCCTCGGGCGTACCCCGCGGCGCCTGTTCGACCCGTGGCGCGATCCGCCCGCGCTGCTCGCGCCGGGCGACCGGGTCCGCTTCCGGCCGGTCGCGGCCGCCGACTTCGAAGCCGAGGCCGGGGCCGGAACCGCGGCCGCCGGCGACGACGCCCCGGGCACGGCCGTCGACCCGGCCGACGTGCTCGAGGTCCTGGCGCCGGGCCTGCTGACCACGGTCCAGGACCCGGGCCGCCGCGGCTGGCGGCACCTGGGCGTCGGCTGCGCCGGGGCGCTCGATCCCGACGCCGCGGCCCTGGCCAACGCCATGGCGGGCAATGCCCCGGATGCCGCGGTGCTGGAAATCAGCCTGCAGGGCCCGGCGCTGCGGCTGGCGCGGCCGTTGCGCATCGCCGTCTGCGGCGCCGCGGTCGACGTCCGCTTCGAGGACGCCGCCGGCCGGCGCCATGCCATCCCCGGGCAACGTCCGGTCGACCTGCCGCCGGGCATCCTGCACCTGGCGGCCGTGGTCGACGGCATGCGCGCGTGGCTGGCCGTGGCCGGCGGGCTCCAGCTGCCGAGGGTGCTGGGCAGCCGCAGCACCGACCTGCGCGGCGGCTTCGGCGGCATGCAGGGCCGACGGCTGCGGCGCGGCGACCGGCTGCCGCTCGGCCCGGCGACGGATCGGTCGCGCGCCGCGCCGCAGGGCGATGCCCCCGCCGCGCCCGTCTGGTGGATCGACCCCTGGGCCGATGTCGCGCCCGGGACGCCGATCCGCTTCGTCCCGTCCGGACATCCTGCCGCGGCCGGCCTGGCGGGGCAGGACTGGCAGGTCGACCCGCGCAGCGACCGCCAGGGCCTGCGATTGCGGGGCGCGGCGCTGCCGCGCGCCGAGGCCGACGCGGTCTCCGCCGCGGTCGCGCCCGGCAGCGTCCAGCTGCCTCCGGACGGACGGCCGATCGTGCTGCTGGCCGACTCCCAGACCACCGGCGGCTATCCGCGGCTGGGCCATGTAGCGGCGGCCGACCTGCCGCGGCTGGCGCAGGCGCGTCCCGGCGACCGGCTGCGCTTCGAGGCGATCGATGCGGCCGGCGCGCGACGCCTGCACGACCAGCGCCGGGCGCTGCTGGCGCGGCTGCGCCTGGCGCTCGAGGCGCGGCTGCGATGACCGGCAACGCCGACCTACCATGATGGACAGGAGCGCGCCCGATGCGACCACATCGCCTGTCGTGGCGTCCGACGAGTCCCCGGAAAACGAATCCAGCCCATTGTCATTCCGAACAAAGCGAGGAATCTGCTTTCAAAGCAGATCCTTCCCCCCGCTTTCGCGAGGGCTGAAGGCTTCGCTCAGGATGACAGTGCAGGGCCTGTCTTCAGGACAGCGCCGGAAGAATGCGCGGGATGTGCATTTTCCAGCGGCCTGATAGGCTCGCCGCGTGCCCGGACAGGCCATCCACATGCCGCGCATCGACTTCAACTGCGACCTGGGCGAAGGCTGCGGCGACGACGCGGCGATCGTCCCGCACATCACCTCGGCCAGCATCGCCTGCGGCGCGCACGCCGGCGACGAGACGACCATGCGCGCGACCCTGCGCCTGTGCCGCGCGCACGGCGTCGCCGCCGGAGCGCATCCCGGGTACGCCGACCGCGCCGGCTTCGGCCGCCGCGAGACCGGCTTGCCGGTGGCGGAGCTGGGATCCCTGGTCCGGGAACAGCTCGAACGCATCGCCGCGGTCGCCGACGACGAAGGCGTGCGCCTGGCGCACGTCAAGCCGCACGGCGCGCTCTACAACCGCGCCGCGCACGACCGCGCCGTGGCCGACGCGGTCGCCGCCGCGGTGCACGCGTTCGATCCGGCGCTGGCTCTGTTCGCCCTGTCCGGCTCGGCGCTGGCCGAGGCCGGCGCGGCGGCGGGGCTGCGGGTCGCGCACGAGGTCTTCGCCGAACGCGGCTACGACGCCGACGGCCGGCTGCTGCCGCGCGGCAGGCCCGGCGCCGTGCTCGAGTCGCTCGATGCGGCGCTCGCCCAGGCGCGGGCGCTGGCGACCACCGGGACGCTGGCGCTGGCCGACGGCAGCTTGCTGTCGCTGCGCGCCGACACCCTGTGCCTGCACGGCGACCGCCCCGACGCCGCCGCCTTCGCCCGCGCCCTGCGCGCGGCGCTGGAGGCCGACGGCGTGCAGGTGCGCGCCTTCGGGGCGCCGGCCTGAGCCGCCCGCGCTTGTGGCGATGAAACGCGCCCCGCCCAGCCTGCTGCTGACCGGCTTCGAACCGTTCGGCGACGATCCCGACAACCCGAGCTGGGACGCGGTACTGCAGCTGCACGGGCGCCGGATCGCCGGGCACCGGATCGTGGCGCGGCGCCTGCCGGTCGAGTTCGGCGTCTCGCTGCGGACGCTGCGCGGCGCGATCCGGGAAACCCGTCCGGCGCTGGTGCTGTGCGTCGGGCTGGCCGGCGGCCGTGCGCAGCTGTCGCTGGAACGGGTGGCGATCAACCTCGACGACGCCCGCATGCCCGACAACGCCGGCCGCCGGCCGGTGGACGCGCCGGTGATCGCGGGCGGGCCCGCCGCCTATTTCTCGACCCTGCCGCTCAAGGCCATGCTGCTGGCCCTGCGCGCGGCCGGCATCCCGGCCGAGGTTTCGCACAGCGCCGGCACCTACGTCTGCAACCACGTGTTCTACGGCCTGATGCACGCGCTGCGTTCGCGGCCTTCCGTGCGCGGCGGTTTCGTCCACATCCCGTATGCGCCCGGGCAGGCGGCGCGGCACCCGGGCGCGCCGAGCCTGGCGACCGGGACCGTGGTCGAGGGCCTGGCGCTGGCCCTGCGCACCGCCCTGAAGACGTCCGCCGATGCCCGGTTCGCCGCCGGCGCCGAGCATTGAATCCCCCGCCAGAGCGCCCCTTGGACGCGACCGGCACGCCGGCCCGGGACGGACCCGGCCCCGCGCTCAGGTACGCGGCAGCGTCACCCCGGTCTGGCCCTGGTACTTGCCGCCGCGGTCCCGGTAGCTGGTCTCGCAGACCTCGTCGGACTGGAAGAACAGCATCTGCGCCACGCCCTCGTTGGCGTAGATGCGCGCCGGCAGCGGCGTGGTGTTGGAGAACTCCAGGGTCACGTGCCCCTCCCACTCCGGCTCCAGCGGGGTGACGTTGACGATGATCCCGCAGCGCGCGTAGGTGCTCTTGCCCAGGCAGACCACCAGCGTGTCGCGCGGGATCCGGAAATACTCGACGGTGCGCGCCAACGCGAACGAATTGGGCGGGATGATGCACACGTCCGCGTCCACGTCCACGAAGCTGCCGGGATCGAAGGCCTTCGGGTCGACGATGGTCGAGTTGATGTTGGTGAAGACCTTGAATTCGCGCGAGCAGCGCACGTCGTAGCCGTAGCTGGAGGTGCCGTAGCTGACGATCCGGTGCCCGTCCGCGGCCTGCTTGACCTGGCCCGGCTCGAACGGCTCGATCATGCCGTGGTCGGCGGCCATGCGGCGGATCCAGCGGTCGGACTTGATGCTCATTCCCTCGGGCCCTGCGTGCGTGAAGCGGCGATTCTAGCGGCTGCGGCGCGCGCGCGTGGTCCCGGCGGGCGCAGCCGGTGCACGCCGGCCGTCATCGACGCCGTGCGTGGCCGTGAAAGGGCGCCCGCCCGCCGCGGCGCCGCGGCGCAAAGAAGAAGGGGTCCGGCGGCCGCCGGACCCCTTCGGGCACACAGGTGCCGTCGACGCAGATCAGTAGCCGCTGACGTCCAGCCGGCCGTCGCTCACCACCTTGCCGTTGCACGAGGCGGTCGGCACCGCCGAGCCCAGGATCCCGGCCTTGACGTCGGCCGCGGTCGCCGCCGAACGGGTCGACTTGTACAGGGCCGCCGCCCCGGCGACATGCGGGGTGGCCATCGAGGTACCGCTGTAGCTGGCATAGCCCGAGGTGATCTTTCCGCGGACCTTCTTCGGCACGGTCGACCAGATCCCCGAACCCGGGGCGCAGATGTCGATGGTGTTCTTGCCGTAGCTGGAGAACGAACTCATCGACCCGCTGCTGGTGATCGACGCCACCGCGATGATGTTGGCGTTCGGATACTCGGCCGGATAGCAGTTCTGGCTGCTGTCGCAGTCGTAGCTGTCGTTGCCGGCCGCCGCCACGAACAGGATGTTGGCCGCGTTGGCGCGCTCG
>JBKHXI010000091.1:0-3215 GCA_046566095.1 Gammaproteobacteria bacterium
TTCCCCATTCCCCATTCCCCATTCCCCATTCCCGCCCCTCGCGACGCCGGGCACAATGACCGCATGGACAATCTGTTCCTGCACCACGGCCAGGTGCCGCTGCTGGTGAGCCTGCCGCACGACGGCAGCCTGATCCCGGACGAGATCGCGGTGCGGATGACTTCCCGGGCCCGGTGCGCGCCGGACACCGACTGGCACGTGGCGCGGCTGTACGCCTTCGCCAGCGCACTGGGCGCCTCGATGCTGGTGCCGCGCATGTCGCGCTACGTCGTGGACCTCAACCGCCCCCCGGACGACCGCCCGCTGTATCCCGGGCAGAACACCACCGGCCTGTGCCCGACGATCCGCTTCGACGGCGGGCCGGTGTACCTGGAGGGGCAGGCGCCGTCCCCGGACGAGATCGCCGAGCGGGTCGAGCGGTACTGGCGGCCCTACCACGATGCGCTGGCCGCGGAGCTCGGGCGACTCCAGGCCCGCCATGGCCGGGTGGTGCTGTGGGAAGGGCACAGCATCCGCGGCAGCGACCTGCCGTTCCTGTTCGAGGGCCGGCTGCCGGACCTCAACCTGGGGACCGCGGGCGGTGCCAGCTGCTCCGCGGCGCTGCGCGAACGGTTGCAGGGCGTGCTCGCGGCCCAGGACGACTACGACTTCGTGGCCGACGGCCGCTTCAAGGGCGGTCACATCACCCGCCACTACGCCGATCCCCAGCGCGGCATCGAGGCGGTGCAGCTGGAGACCAGCCAGCGCACCTACATGGACGAGGACAGCTTCGAATACGACGAGGACAAGGCCGCACGATTGCAGCCGTTGCTGCGGCGCCTGCTGGAAGCCGCTCTGGTCTAGGGTTCAAGGGCAATGGCCCGGTGTCGTGGGCCGTGAGTGCCCGTGCAGATGTCCGGGCCCGCTGCGGGAGACGCCATGAATACGTCCATGTAGGCTTGTCGGCGGCATCCATGCCGCCGACACTCCCGCATCGGGCCCGGCCATCCACCCGGCCACTCCCGCGAACGCACGTCGCGAGCATTCGCTTCAAGCGGCGCGTGCTCGGCGGCTACACTTCTAGCGTCGCCAGATCGCCTTTCTGTTCCAACCATGCCTTCCGGTCGCCCGCCCGCTTCTTCGCCAGCAGCATGTCCATCAGCGCCGCGGTTTCCGCGGGGTCGTCGACCGTCAGTTGGACGAGCCGGCGCGTGTCGGGATGGATGGTGGACTCGCGCAGCTGCGGCGGGTTCATCTCGCCCAGGCCCTTGAAGCGGGTGACGTGGACCGCGCCGCCGGAGCCCTTCCTGGACGCGCTCTTCTCGCGCTCGATCTTCTCCAGCAGCAGCCGCTTCTCCTCCTCGTCCAGGGCATAGAACACCTGCTTGCCCACGTCGACGCGGAACAACGGCGGCATCGCCACGAACACGTGGCCGGCGCGCACCAGCGCCGGGAAGTGCTTGAGGAACAATGCCGACAGCAGGGTGGCGATGTGCAGGCCGTCCGAGTCGGCGTCGGCCAGCACGATGACCTTGCCGTAGCGCAGGCCCGACAGGTCGTCCTTCCCGGGGTCGCAGCCGATCGCCACGGCCAGGTCGTGCACTTCCTGCGAGGCCAGCACCTGTCCGGAACCGACCTCCCAGGTGTTCAGGATCTTGCCGCGCAGCGGCAGGATCGCCTGGAAGTCCTTGTCGCGCGCCTGGCGGGCAGAGCCGCCGGCCGAGTCGCCCTCGACCAGGAACAGCTCGGTGCGCGACAGGTCCTGGCTGATGCAGTCGGCCAGCTTGCCGGGCAGGGCCGGGCCCTGGGTGACCTTCTTGCGGGTGACCTGCTTCTCGGTCTTCAGCCGCGCGCTGGCGCGCTCGATCGCCAGCTGCGCGATCCGCTCGCCCAGTTCCACGTGCTGGTTGAGCCAGAGCGAGAACGCATCGTGCGCGGCGCCCTCGACGAAGCCCGCGGCCTGGCGCGAACTCAGCCGCTCCTTGGTCTGCCCGCTGAACTGCGGGTCGGTCATCTTCAGCGACAGCACGTAGGCCACGCGATCCCAGACGTCCTCCGGCGCCAGCTTGACCCCGCGCGGGAGCAGGTTGCGGAAGTCGCAGAACTCCCGCAACGCGTCGGTGAAGCCGCTGCGCAGTCCGTTGACGTGGGTGCCGTGCTGGGTGGTCGGGATCAGGTTGACGTAGCTCTCCTGCACCAGCTCGCCTTCCGGAACCCAGGCCACCGCCCAGTCCACCGCCTCGGTGTCGCGCGCCAGCGAACCGGCGAACAGCTCCGGCGGCAGCAGCTCGGCGCCGGCCAGCTCGCCGAGCAGGTAGGCGCGCAGTCCGTCCTCGTAGCGCCACTCGTGCTTCTCGCCGCTGGCCGCATCCAGCAGGCGCACCGTCAGCCCGGCGCACAGCACCGCCTTGGCGCGCAGCAGGTGCTTGAGCGCGCGGACGTTGAACTTCGGGGTGTCGAAATACTTCGGGTCCGGCCAGAAGCGCAGCCGGGTACCGGTGTTGCGCCTGCCGACGCTACCGGTCGTCTCCAGCGCCGACACCGGTTCGCCGTGCTCGAAGGCCATCGCGTACTCGTTGCCGTCGCGCCGGATCGCGACCTCGACCCGGGTCGACAGCGCGTTGACCACGCTCACGCCGACGCCGTGCAGGCCGCCGGAAAAGGTGTAGTTGCGGTTGCTGAACTTGCCGCCCGCATGCAGCCGGGTGAGGATCAGCTCGACCCCGGGGATGCCCTCCTCCGGATGGATGTCGACCGGCATGCCGCGGCCGTCGTCGGAGACCTCGCAGCTGCCGTCGGCGTGCAGCACCACCTCGAGGGTCTTCGCGTGCCCGGCCAGGGCCTCGTCCACCGCGTTGTCGACCACTTCCTGCGCCAGGTGGTTGGGCCGGGTGGTGTCGGTGTACATGCCCGGGCGGCGCTTGACCGGGTCCAGCCCGGACAGGACTTCGATGTCGGCGGCGTTGTAGCGGGTGTTCATGCGGGGCCTTCGGTGCGAGGCGGCGAGGATGGGGCGGCCGCCGGGAGGGGTCAAGCGCCTGCGCGGGCCGCCGGGCCGCGCGGCGTCGCCGACGGCCTCGCGCCGCGCGCGACACGTGCCCGGCCAGCCCCGGCGGGGCCGCGGTCGCGGCCTGCCGGCGCCCGCCGGGCCACGCTCGCGGCCGCAACCGGCAGTCGGTAGACTATGCCTTTCCGGAAGCGCGCTTCCCCATGACTCCCCTCGTTTTCGTCACCGG
>JBKHXI010000092.1:0-2146 GCA_046566095.1 Gammaproteobacteria bacterium
CCTCCGAGATCGCGGTGCGCGACGGCGCCCGCGCCGTGATCCTGCCCACCGTGGCCGAAGTCGGCGGCCGGGTGCGGGTCAGCGCCGAGGTCATCGACCCGCAGTCGCAGACCACCGTCTACGCCGAGTACGCCGACGGCAGCGGCCTGGGCTCGGTGCTGGCCTCGGTCGACGCCGTCACCGCCGCCCTGCGCGCGCGGCTGGGCGAGGAGATCAAGGCGATCGAGCGCGATTCGGAGCCGTTGCCGCAGGTGAGCACGGCGAACCTGGACGCGCTGCGAGCGTATGCGTTGGGCCAGAAGGCGTTCGCACGCGGCGATGATGAAGCGGCGTTGCGCTTCTACCGCCATGCGACCGATCGCGACCCGGAGTTCGCGCTGGCATGGATCGGCCAGGTGAGGGCCCTGTATTCGGGTGTGCAGACGGAAGCGGCCATGCCCGCACTGCGCAAGGCCCAGCAGTTGCGCGACCGGCTGGCGCCGCGCGAGGCGCTGTATGTCGATGCATGGGTGCTCGACTTCGACCAGCCCGCCGCTGCGCTGGCCAAATGGCGCGAGCTGGCACAGCTGTATCCGGATTTCATGGCGGCCCAGGTCAACACCGCCTGGGCGTTGTTCGTCCGCAACGAGTTCGAGGCCGCGTTGCCCTACATCCAGCGGTGGCGGGGCATGCAGAGCGAATCCAGGGGAATGGCGAACGACATGTACGGCCGGGTGCTGCTGGCGCAGGGCAAGCATGCCGCTGCGATCGCGGCATTCGCGGAGGCGGAGCAGCTGGGCTATGCGGGCGCCCGCCGGCGCCTGGCGGCGGCGTACGCTGCCGCGGACCGGCCCGAAATGGCGGAGCGAACCCTCGCCCGCACCGCTCCGACGGACCGTTATCCGTATCTGGACAAGGTCGCCTTGGCTGCCGACCGGGGGCGCTGGCCGGAGATGCGCAGGCAGGCGGAGCGGATGCTCGAACTGGTCGGGAACGAGCGTGGGCTCGATAGCCGTGCGTTCCTGATGCCGGTCGCGGTCGCCGATTGGCTCGCCGGGGATTTCGAGGAGGCCAGGCGCAAGGTGTCGGAGGCCGCGCAGAGGGCGTTGGACGCGCTTGCGTCGGAATACGACCCGGACGCGCTCGACGACGCCCAGCTCGCATTGTCGGCGGCGATATTCGCACAGCGCCTGGGCGACCACTCGGTGGCCCGCAACGCGCTGGCGGAGCTGGCCGGCCGCGACGATCTTCGCGCCCACCCCTCGGTTTCGGAACTCGAAACCGTGGTTCGGGCGAACCAGCTGCGGTCTTCCGGACAGCCGCGCGCGGCCATCGAGCTGCTTCGCCCACTGGTGGAAGCGGAGAGCGCCCGCTTCGAAACCATGCTAGCGATGCTGGATGCCGCACAGGCGGCCGGGGATGTACAGCTGGCCCTGGCGCAGGTCCAGCAGTTGCGGGCACGGCGGGGGCTGGCCTACATCCAGAGCGGATGCGACCAGTGCCTGCAGGCGTACAACGTCGCAGCCGGCAACATCGCGCTGCTGCGGGAAAGCGAGTTGCGGCTCGAAAGCGGCGACGTCGCCGGCGCGCGGATGGCGCTGGCCGGTTTCGACCAGCGCTGGCCGCCTCGGATCCTGCCTGCCTACCTGCGCACGCGACGCGACGCGCTGGTGCTGGCGTCGAAGTGATTGGGGCCCTGGCTGAGGCCACCGACCAGCATGGTCCGCAATGCATCGCGGGCCTTGACGATTTCGGCCTTCGGCGCGATCTGCGTGACCCGCAGGCAGGTTCCCGGCGGCACGGCTTCCGGCGGTCCCGGCGGGGTGAACGGCGGGCCCTTGCGGGCCTTGGTCACGCCTGAGGCCGCGGTCTCCTTCGGCGGCTTCCAGCCGGCCTTCACCAGCGCCGCCTGCGGATCCTTCTTGAAAAGCCGGCGGAATTCGTTGTCCGTGCTCAGCAGGTCCAGCAGCCGGTCGGCCACCTTCGGATCCAGCGGTGCCGCCTGCTTCTTCGCGCCCGCACCCTTCTTCGTCGCCATGTCTGGTTCCCCTCGTCGTCGGATGACATCGGCCCTGGGGCCGCCCCAATCGCGATCCTATGCCCTCGCATGGTCCGCCACAACCGACAGTACGGCCTCCCCATCAGGCACGGGAAGGCCCATGCCGTG
>JBKHXI010000093.1:0-2426 GCA_046566095.1 Gammaproteobacteria bacterium
CCCCGCTTGCGGGGGGCGATGAGGCGCGCTTGCGAGCCACTGGCTCGCGCGCCGAAGAGCGCCCGGAGGCTGCGCCGGAGGGCCGGACAGTGCCCGGAGGGCGATGGGGGTGCGTCAGATGGCGTCGCCGCTTCCGCGCGCCTGGGGTGGGGGCGGGAACAGGGAAGCTGGGCACGGAATCGCCGCGCCCGTAATGGCGTCAGCGCCACAGCTGCAGGCGTTCGTCCTCGCCGGCGACCATCGGGTCGCGAGCCTTGCAGCCGTGGGCGGCGGCGAAGCCGGGCAGGTTGCGCAGCGGGCCGTCGGCGCGCCAGTAGCCGGGCGGATGCACCGCGGTGGCGGCGACCGCGCTGGCCTGGCCGGCCGGCAGGCGCTGCGCCCACAGCCGCGCCCAGCCGCGGTGGAAGGCCTGCTGCGCGGTGGCGTCGGCCCCGGGCGCGGCGGCCGCGAAGGCTTCGGCCGCCAGCTCCACCCCCGACAGGTCGGCGATGTTCTCCGCGGCGATCCTGCGCGAATCGAAGGCGATCCCGGGCGGATCGGGGATCGGGAACGCGACGTACTGCGCCGTGAACCGGGCCACCCGCGCCTCCCAGGCCGCCAGGTCGGCCGGCTGCCACCAGTCGCCGGCGTCGCCGGCGGCGTCGCGCAGGCGGCCCTGGGCGTCGACCGCGTGGGTCAGCTCGTGGCCGACCATCGCGCCGAAGGCGCCGAACTGCGCGGCCGCCGGCCAGCCCGGATCGAACACCGGCGGCTGCAGCATGGCCGCGGTCACGACCAGGAGGTTGGCGTCGGGCTGGTAGGCCAGGGCGGGCAGGTGGGCGGGCACCGGCCAGGGACGGGCGCTGCGGTCGCGGCCGATCCGGGCCAGGTCCTGGCGCTGGCGCCAGGCGGCGACCGCCAGCACGTTGGCGGCGAAGTTGCCGCGGTCGAGCGCCGGCAGCGAGGCCGGGTCGATGCCGGCGCCGGGCGTGCCGACCTCGATCGCCAGGGCGTCGAGCTTGGCGCGGGCGGCGCTGCGCGCCTGGCCGCTGAGCCAGGCGCTGCGTTCGATGCCGCGCACCAGCGCCGCGCGCACCTGGGCGGCGACCTCGCCGGCGCGGACGAGCGTGGGCGCCGGCGCGTGGCGCTGCGCATAGGCCTGCCCCAGCACCGGGCCGGCGAGGCCGTTGAGGGTGGCCAGGGTGCGGTCGGCGGCGGGCAGGGTCCGCTCCAGCCCGCGCAGCGCCGAGCCGTGCATCGCGAAGTGGGCGTCGCGCCAGGCCTTGCCCAGGTAGGGCGCCATGGCGTTGCCGAGCTGGAAGCGCAGGTAGCTGCGCCACTGCGCGGGGTCGACCTGGCCGAGCATGGCGTCGAGCCGGACCAGCAGCTGCGGATCGGCCAGTACCGAGCCGGCCTCGACCCCGAGCGCCCGCAGGAAGGCTTCCGGCGCCAGCCGCGGATACTGCCGGTCGAGACCGGCGACCGGCAGCGACGCCACCCTGCCGCCCTCGGCGCGCAGCAGCGACAGCGGCCGCGATTCGCGCGCGATCCGGGTCTCGATGTCGATCACCACCCGGGTCTGCGCCGCCGCCTGGGCTGCCGGCACGCCCGACAGCTCCAGGATGCGCTGCACGTAGTCGCGGTAGCGGGCGCGCAGCACCTCGGCGCCGGCGCCCTCGCGGGTCAGGAAGGCCGGGTCGGTCAGCGCCAGCCCGCCCTGGCTGAAGCCCGCGGCCAGGCTGCCGTCGGCGGCGGGCACCGGCCCGAAGCCGAACAGCACCGGCACCCCGGCCTTGTGCAGGGCGGCGATCGCCGGGCCCAGCTGGCGCGCGCGGCGCACGCCGTCGATCTGCGCCAGCAGCGGCGCCAGCGGCTGCGCGCCGACGCGTTCGCCGGCCGCCTCGTCCAGGCCGCTGGCCCAGAACGCGCCCAGCCATTCCTCGAGCGGGCCCTGCGGCGCCTGCATCGCCGCGTCCAGCAGCTGCCGCGTCTGCGCCTGCGCGCGTGCGTGCAGCTGCGCCATCGCGGAGGTCGCCACGCCGGGCGGGTTGGCCGCCAGCCAGTCGGCATTGGCGAAGGCGTGGAAGTCGGTGCAGGCCTGCGCCGCGCCCGGCTGCTGCGCGAACGCCGGCCCCGCCAGCAGCGCCGTGGCCAGGGCCAGGGCCAACCCGCCGCGCGTCGACGGCGGCCGCGGAATCCCGCACTGGCTACGGAGACGGGCGCGGGGATGGCGCGGGGCGCGGCGCAGGATCGGCATGGTTTCCTTCCCGGGGGCAGACGAGGTGCGCGCGAGTTTAGCAAGCGCTCCGAGGCGCCCATGAAGGAAGGTCTGAACAACTCCCCCAATCCCGGCGACAATAGCGCAACCTGCCGGGGAGGATGATCGATGCAGCTGACGTTCGGTGACGCCGAGGGCCTGGGCACGCGCAAGCGCACGCGCCGGGAGG
>JBKHXI010000094.1:0-12323 GCA_046566095.1 Gammaproteobacteria bacterium
GACCACCGGAGAGGTGGCAGAGTGGTTGAATGTACCTGACTCGAAATCAGGCAGGCGTTCATAGCGCCTCGGGGGTTCGAATCCCCCCCTCTCCGCCACATACGCGAAGCGCCCCGCAAGGGGCGTTTTGCGTATGTGGCGGAGAGGGTTGGTGGACGAACCATCCCCGGGTTCGACAAATCGGCAGGATTGCCGATTTGGACGGCCGCAGGCCGCCCGCAGGCGCGCAGCGCCGGAGGGTGCGGGCCATGGAGGGCCCGCATCCATCCCCCCTCTCCGCCAGATGCGCGAAGCGCCCCGCAAGGGGCGTTTTGCGTTTCCGCACCGCCGGAAAACCATGATACGGGTCACATTTCTACGGGCACGACCTGCCGCCCGTCCTGCCGGCCGGCGCGATGGCGTTAAGCCTTCAGGGGGCAAGGCGCCTGACGCGCCACCGTGAACCGGGCATCATCGGCGCATGATCGAATTCGGACACCTGAGCCACGTCGGCCTGCGCCGCGAGCTCAACGAGGACACCTACTACGGCGACAGCGAGCTGGGGCTGTGGCTGGTGGCCGACGGCATGGGCGGGCACGAGTACGGCGAGGTCGCCAGCGCACTGGCGCGCGAGACCATCGTCCGCCAGGTGCGCGCGGGAAGGCCGCTGGCCGAGGCGATCCGGCTGGCCGACGAGGAGATCCTGAAGGTCTCGCGCAGCCGCAGCGACGCGTTGCCGATGGGCACCACCGTGGTCGCCGCGCGGGTCGACGGCAACCGCTTCGAGGTCGCCTGGGTCGGCGACAGCCGCGTCTACCTGTGGCGCGACGGCCAGCTGGCGCAGCTCTCGCAGGACCACAGCTACGTGCAGGAACTCATCGCCCAGGGCGCGATCACCCACGAACAGGCGCGCAGCCACCCGCACCGCAACGTGGTCACCCAGGCACTCGGCGTCACCGACCCGGCCAGCCTCAACGTCGAGACCATGACCGGCGAACTGCGGCCCGGCATGCAGCTGCTGCTGTGCAGCGACGGCCTGACCGAGGAGGTCGACGACGGCAGCATCGCCCGGGTCCTGGCCCACGACGACTGCAGCGCCCAGGAATGCGTCGACACCCTGGTGGCGGCGGCGCTGGACGGCGGCGGCTCGGACAACGTGACCGTGGTGCTGGTGCGCCGGCACTGAAGCCGGCCGACGCGGCCGGCCGGAGGCACGCGCTCAGGCGCTCGCCGCCCGCCGCCCGCCGTCGAGCGCGGCCGGATCCTCCGGCGCCTCGTCCCACAGCGCCCGGCCGGAGCTGCGCGCGATCGCCTCGATCCGCGCCCGGTGCAGGGCCAGCTCCTCGGCGCTGGCCGCCACCCGCGGCCGCGGCGCGACCGGCAGTTCCGGCAGCGAGGCGACCGCCACCCGGCCGCGGGCGCCCGGCTCCGGGCTGGCGAAGCCGATCTCGCACTGCCCCGAGGTGAGCGCCAGGTAGGCCTCGGCGAGCAGCTGCGCGTCGAGCAGCGCGCCGTGCAGCTGGCGGTGCGAGTTGTCCACGCCCAGGCGCCGGCACAGCGCGTCCAGCGAGTTGCGCTGGCCGGGGAAGCGCTGGCGCGCCAGCAGCAGCGAGTCCTCGATCCGGCAGCGGTCGCCGATGCAGCCGAAGCCGCCGCCCAGCAGCGACAGCTCGTAGTCCAGGAAGCCGATGTCGAAGGCGGCGTTGTGGATGACCAGCTCGGCGCCGTCGATGAAGGCGAGGAATTCCGCGGCGATGTCGGCGAAGCGCGGCTTGTCGGCCAGGAACTCCAGGGTCAGCCCGGTGACCTCCTGGGCGCCCGGCTCGAACTCGCGGCCGGGGTTGAGGTAGCGCTGGAAGGTGCGCCCGGTCGGGCGCCGCTCGAGCAGCTCCACGCAGCCGATCTCGACCACCCGGTTGCCCTTTTCCCAGGACAGGCCGGTGGTCTCGGTGTCGAGCACGACCTGCCTCATGCGGCGTGCGCCGCCTGCTTGGCCCGCAGCGCCTCGGCCCGCGCCAGCGCGTCGACGCGGTCGTTGTCCGGGTCGCCGGAATGGCCCTTGACCCAGCGCCAGTCGATCCGGTGGCGGCCGCAGGCCGCGTGCAGGCGCTCCCACAGGTCGCGATTCTTGACCGGCTCGCCGCCGGCGGTCTTCCAGCCGCGGCGGACCCAGCCGGGCATCCATTCGGTGATGCCCTGGCGCACGTACTGCGAGTCGGTGACCAGGGTCACCGCGCAGGGGGCGGTCAGGGTCTCCAGGGCCACGATCGCGGCCATCAGCTCCATCCGGTTGTTGGTGGTGTGCGGCTCGCCGCCGGACAGTTCGCGCTCGCGCGCGCCATGGCGCAGCAGCGCAGCCCAGCCGCCCGGGCCCGGATTGCCCAGGCAGGCGCCGTCGGTATGGATTTCGACCGGTTTCCGCTCGACCGCCTTCAATTCGTCCCCTTTCCAGCCGCTAGCCTGCGATCGGGCGCCTGTGCGCCCGGACGGCGTCGGGCGCCGGGCCCGGCGCGCTCCGCCGCCGTCGCACAGTATGCCCGCTTCACGCCGGCAGCCCCGGCTGCCAGCCCAGCGCCGGCACCGGCTCGGGCGGCACCGGGGCGACGATCCGCTTCTCGGCGCGCAGCAGGTAGGCGGCGCGCAGGCCGGCGCCGTGCTGGCGCTGCGGCGCGGGTTCCGGCTTCCAGCGCGGCCCCAGGCCCGCCGACACCGGCTCGGGCGCCAGCCCGGCCGCGCGCAGGCGCCGGCGCCAGGTGACCGGCTCGGCGCAGTCCACGCCGCAGCCGGCCCAGTGCCGGCGATAGGGCGTGAACGGGTTCAGGGCCAGCAGCCACAGCCGTCCGCGCGGCTCGAGCACCCGCGCGCACTCGGCCAGCAGCGGCCGCGGGTCGACGCCGAGGTCGCCGGCGTGCTGCAGCAGCACCGCGCCCATGCTCTCGTCGGCCAGCGGCAGCGGCTCGCCGCACTGCAGCGGGCCGTGCCAGCCGCCCGGGCCGGCCGCCAGCTGCAGGCCGAAGCCGAGGCCGCCGGGGGGGCGGGCCGGGCACGGCGCCAGCCACAGCCAGGGCCGGCCCGGCCACTCGCGCAGGGCCTCCTCGACCACGTCGCGCTCGCTGTCGAGCACGGCGCGGCCCGGCGGCCCGTCGAACCACGCCAGCGCGGGCGTGGCTTGACGGCTGGAGACGGGCGCGGGCATGGTCGCGATTCTGCGCGACCGCGGCCGTCGCCGCCACCGGAGCGACCCATGCGCCTGACGCCGCTGCCGGCCTTCGAGGACAACTACATCTGGACCCTGGCCGATGCCGGCGGCCACGGCCTGATCGTGGATCCGGGCGACGCCGCCCCGGTGCTGGCCGCCGCCGGGCAGGGGCTGCGGCCGGCGGCGGTACTGTTGACCCATCACCACGGCGACCACGTCGGCGGAATCTGGACGCTGCGCGAGCGCTGGCCGGACCTGCCGGTGTTCGCCCCGGTCGAGGACCGGATCGGGCTGGACTGCACCCGGGTCGCCGCCGGCGACCGGGTCCGGGTCCGCGACTGGAACTTCCAGGTGCTCGAGGTCCCCGGCCATACCGTGAGCCACGTCGCATTCCACGGCCACGGCCTCTTGTTTTGCGGCGACACCCTCTTCAGCCTCGGTTGCGGCCGGATGTTCGAGGGTACCCCGCCGCAGATGCTGGACTCCCTCGACCGCCTGGCCGCCCTGCCCGGCGCGCTGGCGGTCTGCTGCGGGCACGAATACACCCTGGCCAACGCCGCCTTCGCGCGCACGGTCGACCCCGACAACGCCGCGCTGCGGCGCCACAGCGAGCAAGCCCAAGCCATGCGCCAGTCCGGACGCCCGACCCTGCCCAGCACCCTGGCGCGCGAATGCGCCGCCAACCCCTTCCTGCGCACCGGCACGCCGGCGGTACGGGCCGCGGTGGCCGCGCGGCTGGGCCGGGAGCCCGCCGACCGGGCCGAGACCTTCGCCGAGCTGCGGCGCTGGAAGGACGGATTCCGGGCATGACACCGGCCCCGCTCCGGGCCGCGGCGCTAGGGCTGGCGCTGCTGCTGCCGGCCGCGCATGCGCCGGCGCGCGAGCCGCCCGCCGCGGCCGCGGACGCGCCCACGGACACGGCCGAGGCCGAAGCTGCCGGCGACGCCGGGTCCGTCGCGGCGCCCGCCGCGCCCGCGCCGCTGCCGCCCGGCACCCGCAGCGGCCGCGAGATCGTCGAGAACTTCGTCGCCGGGCTGGCCGATCCCGACTGCGCCCCCGGCGATGGCAGCGACCGCTGGCGCCGGCACTTCGCCGGCAGCCCGCAGCGGCTGGCGGCCAGCGACGAGACCCTGGCCATGTTCGGCTACGTGGTCGACGCCCTGCGCGAGGCCCACCTGCCGACCGAGTACGCGCTGATCCCGTTCGTGGAGAGCGGCTACAAGCCGGGCGCGCGCAGCCCCGGCGGGCCGGTCGGGCTGTGGCAGTTCATCGCCCTGACCGCGCGCAACCACAAGGTGCCGGTGCGCGCCGGCTACGACGGGCGGCTGTCGCCGGTGGCCTCGACCCGGGCGGCGGTGCGCTACCTCAAGACCCTGCACGGCATGTTCGCCGGCGACTGGCGGCTGGCGGCGATGGCCTTCAACGCCGGCGAGTACCGCATCCTCGGCGCGCTGCGGCGCGCCGGCATGGCCCCGGCCAGCGCCGATCCGGACCGGCTGCCGGGGCTGTCGGGCATCACCTATGCCTACCCGCGCAAGATGCACGCGATCTCCTGCCTGCTGCAGGAGGCCGACGACCGCGCGCAGTGGCTGCAGGCCCTGGACCGGCCGGTGCCGCGGCTGGTGCCGGTGGAGCTGCCGGGCGAGGTGCGCAGCCTGGCGGGCTGGGCCGCGCGCCACGGGCTGGACCTGGCCCAGCTGCGCCGGTTGAACCCGGCCTGGAGCGGCGACCACGTGCCGCGCCGCGCCGGCGAGACCCTGCGGGTGCTGGTGCCGGAGATGCCCGGCCTGGGCGCCACCGCCGTGCAGACGGCCGCCTCGGCCGGGCCCGCCCCGTCCACGTCCCCGGCGACCAGCGCCGATGCCGGGACCCAGCTTGCCGCCTCCGGCCGCCCGCGCGACCACGTGGTCGCACGCGGCGAATCGCTGTGGACCATCGCCCGCCGCCACGGCGTGCCGCTGCAGCAGCTGCGCACGCTCAACGCGCTCGGCCCGCGCGCGCTGCTGCAGCCGGGCATGGTGCTGCGCATCGAGGGCCCGGCCGAGCCGGCCAAATCCTCCGGCGGGCCCTGAACCGGCGGACCTGCGGCTACACTGTCGCCCCCGCACGGCCGCGCCGCGGCCATCGATGCAGACGGAGGCAACATGGGATTCCTGCAGGGCAAGCGCGCGCTGGTCACCGGCATCGCCAGCCAGCGTTCGATCGCCACCGGCATCGCCGAGGCGATGCACCGCGAGGGCGCCGAGCTCGCGCTCACCTACCAGAACGACAAGCTCAAGCCGCGGGTGGACGCGGCCGCGGCCGAGTACGGCAGCGACCTCGTGCTGCCGCTGGACGTCGCCGACGACGCCCAGATCGAGGCCTGCTTCGCCCGCCTGGGCGAGCGCTGGAGCGACGGCTTCGACATCCTGGTGCACGCCATCGCCTTCGCCCCGCGCGAGGCCATCGCCGGCCAGTTCCTCGACGGCCTGACCCGCGAGAACTTCGCGATGGCGCACGACATCTCGGCCTACTCGCTGGCCGCGCTGGCCAAGGCCGCGCGCCCGCACATGCAGGGCCGCAACGGCGCGATCCTGACCCTGACCTACCTCGGCGCCGAGCGCGCCCTGGTCGGCTACAACCTGATGGGCGTGGCCAAGGCCAGCCTGGAGTCGACGGTGCGCTACCTGGCCTGCAACCTCGGCCCGGAAGGCATCCGCGTCAACGCGATTTCCGCCGGCCCGATCAAGACCCTGGCCGCCGCCGGCATCGCCGGCTTCCGCAAGATCCTCGGCCACGTCGAGGAGAACGCGCCGCTGCGGCGCACGGTCACCATCGAGGACGTCGGCAACGCGGCGGCGTTCCTGTGCTCGGACCTGGCCTCGGGCATCACCGGCGAGATCACCTACGTCGACGCCGGCTACAACATCCTGGGCATGACCGGCATCGTCAACGAGGACTGAGCGCAGGGGTCGCGTGCTCCGAAACGGAAAAGCCCGGCAATGCCGGGCTTTTCCTGTTGCCTGGACGATGGGCTCAGAACTTCCAGCCCACGCGCGCGTAGTAGAAACCGCCGTTGAACCCGTACGGCGCGTGCACCGGATACCGCGCACCGGCGATGCCGGCCCAGGGGTTGTCGTCCGGCACCTTGTCGAACAGGTTCTGCGCGCCGACGTTGAAGTACAGCCCCGAGGCGAACTTCCAGCCGATCTCCGCATCCACCGTCAGCGCGCTGTCGCCGAAGATCGGAAGGCCGCCGTCCTCGGCGCGCACCACGTCGCTGTCGAGGTGGTCCTCGTAGAACGAGCCGTAGTAGTTCAGCCGCACGTTGGCGTGCATCGTCTCGCGCTGGTGGTTGACGCTGAAGTAGCCCTTGGTCCTGGGCAACGACTCCTCCAGCTTCTTGATCCGCGCCTCGGAGATGATGCCGGGCGTGAAGTCGTCCACTTCGGTCTTGTTCCAGTTGACGGCCAGCGAATAGGTGGTGTCGCCGCCGAAATGCCCGCTGCCGTAGCTGGCCACCAGGTCCACGCCGGTGGTGGTGGTGTCGAAGTCGTTGACGAAGAAGCCCACGCGGCTGAGCGTGGCCAGGTCCGCGCGGCCGCGGGCGGCGAGTTCGTCGCGCTGCGCCTGGGTCACGTCGAAGTCGGCGCTGCGGGCGATGCGGTCCTCCACCTCGATGTAGTACCAGTCCGTGGTGACCAGCCAGGGGCCGCTGTTCCAGACCAGGCCCAGCGAGGCGTTGCGCGATTCCTCCGGCTGCAGCGGCTCGGCGCCCGGGAACAGGCCTTCGAGCAGGGCCGGCGGCAGGGTCGCGGTGTCGCGCAGTTCGCCGTCGATGAAGGCCGTGGTCACCTGGCTGACGTTGGCCTGGCCCGGGGTCGGGGCGCGGAAGCCGGTCTGACCGCGCCGCGCAGGGCGAAGGCGTCGGTGAAGTCGTAGCGGCCGGTCAGCTTCCAGTTGGTGGTGCCGCCGAAGTCGCTGTAGTCCTCGTGCCGGAGCGCGGCCGCCAGCAGCAGCTGCGGGGTGAAGCGGGCCTCGGCGTCGACGTAGACCGCCCAGTTGTCGCGCTTGTGGGTACCGGCAGTGATGGGATTGAACCCCGGGAATCCGTTGGAACCGATGCTGAAGCCCTGCTGGGTCAGCGGCCCGATGGCGGTCGAGGGCCCGTCGCCGGCCTTGATCTCGAACTCCTCCTCGCGCCATTCCAGGCCCGTGGCCACGGTCAGGGGACCGTCGGTGAAGCCGGTCTCGAAATCCCGGCTCAGGTCGAAATTGAAGTTGACTTCGGACTGCACGTTGCCGCCGGGCGCGAACTGGTTGCCGGGTGGCTGGTTGGGCCCGAGCGACGAATTGACCGTGTTGAGCATGTAGAAATCGATCTCGTTGCGGCCGTAGGAACCGCTCAGGTCCCAGTACCAGGCGTCGCCCCAGACGCCCTTGATGCCGGCCGTCACCGCCGCGTCCTCCATCTCGCCGCCGAACTGCGGGGTGAAGCCGCCCGGGAACTGCGACAGGAAGGTGAAGCAGTGCGAGGGCAGCGCGGCGACCGCCGCGCCGACGCCCGCGTACGGCAGCAGGTTGCCGTTGCTGTCGCGCAGGGCGATGGTCGGGCAGGCAGCGCCGCTCAGCGAGCCGATCAGCAGGGTCCGGCCGCCGTCGTTGGAGTACACGCCGCCGCGGTTGGTCGGGTTGCGGTAGTAGAAGCCGCCCTCGACGTCGCGCCTGGCGTAGTTGCCGAACAGGTAGGTCTCGACCTTCTCGCCGGTGACGCCGAGGTTGGCGACGAACTTGAAGTCCTCGTGGACCTCGGGAGAACCCCAGATCTGCGCCGGGTTCCTCACGCCCGGATAGCCCGCGGCGGCCACCGCCGCGGCGTCGTCGCGCTGCACGCTGCGCGAGGTCGGATCGGCCGCACGCCATTCCGCGGTGAAGGTGGCGAAACCGCTCGCGGTCAGCGGCAGCCCCAGCTGCGCGCTGTACTGCTGGGTGAAGCCGTCGCCCTCGTAATGCTCGCCGGCGAACGCCTCGACGGTGCCGCCGTGATCCAGCTTCTTCAGGCCGAAGTTGATCACGCCGGCGATGGCGTCGGAGCCGTACTGGGCGGCCGCGCCGTCGCGCAGCACCTCGACCTGCTCCAGGGCCAGCGACGGGAACACCGAGATGTCCGGGCCCTGCGCGCCGTCGGACAGGCCGTGGCCGAGGAAGGTGATGACCGCGGCGCGGTGGCGGCGCTTGCCGTTGACCAGCACCAGGGTGTTGTCCGGCGGCAGGCCGCGCAGGTTGGCCGGGCGCACCAGGGTGGCGGCATCGTCGATCGGGATGGTGCTGACGTTGAACGAGGGCACCAGCACCCGCAGCTTGTCGAGCACGTCCACGGACGGCACGTTGTGGAATTCCTCGCCGTCGAGGATGTCGATCGGCACCGCGGAGCTCGCCTCCGAGCGCGGCTTGGTGCGCGAACCGAGCACCGAGACGGTCTCCAGCGTGGTGGCCTCCTCGGTATCGGCGGGCGGCTGTTCCTGCGCCTGCGCCTGCTGGGCGACCACGGCGCCGCTGGCGGACATGGCGATGGCGGCCAGGGCCATGCGCACGCCGGCAGCAAGCCGACCGGCAGCGCACGAATGCGGACCTCTCGAGCGCGTTCTCATTTTGATTCTCTCCCGAGTGATGGTGCTTTTCCGGACGGGGTGTCGCGTCGGCCGGCGGTCAGGCAAGGCTGAACGCGTTCAGGCGGCCGATGCCGCACTTAACGGAAAATGAACACGCTTGTCAATCATCTGTCAATCATCGCCGACGGCCACGCTCGCGTGGCCTCGCGGGAACTGCCCCCGGGCCGGTTCCGGCCCGCGCCTCGCCTGCCCTGCCGCCACCGGGGCGGGTCCGCCCGGCCCCGCCCGCCGGTCGACGGGCACGCTCAGGTCAGAGCCGGTCCTCGGCCACGGTCACCCGCATCCGCTCGCGCAGCGCGGAGACGTAGGCCTCGCCGTCGCCGAAGCCGACCACCTGGACCAGCTGCGCGCGCAGCTGCTCGCGCTCCTCCGGCGCGGCCTCGGCCACGTCGCCCGGCGTCACCGAACGCACCACGAACACGGCCACGCCGCCGTCGGCGAGCTCGGCCTTGCCGGCGCTCACGGCGCCCTGTTCCGGGGCCGGGGCCGCGAACATCGCCGCGGCCACCGCGGGGTCCGGGATCGGGGCGCCGCGCGGCAGCCCGGGCATCTCGACCGCGGCCAGGCCGCGCGCCTGCGCCACCGCGTCGAGCGCCTGCCCGCCCTCGACCGCCGCCACCATCTCCTGTGCGGCGGCCTGCGCCGCCTTGCGGGCGCGGTCGGCCAGGATCGCGGCCATCACCTGTTCGCGGACCTCGGCCAGCGGCCGGGTGCGTTCGGGCGTGTGCTCGGCCACGCGCAGCAGCACGCCGCGGCCGTCGGGCAGTTCGATCAGGTCGCTGACCGTGCCGTCCTCGATCAGGATCTGCGAGAAGGCGGCGCGCTGGACCGCAGGCTCGGCGGCGATGCCGCTGCCGCCGCCGCGCGGGAACGGCGGCGTGGTCCGCACTTCGGTCCCCGCGAGCCGCGCCGCCGGCGCGAGCGTGTTCGGGTTGCGGTAGACCTCGTCGACGACCTTGCCGGCCAGGTCGCTGTAGGCCCGCACCCGGTCCTCCTCGGCCTGCTCGGCGGCCAGCCGCTCGCGCACGTCCTCGAACGCGACCGGGCCCTCGCCGGCCTGGACCTCGCGCAGCTGGATCACGTGCCAGCCGAACTCGCTGCGCACCGGGTCGCTGACCTGGCCCGGTTCCATCGCGAACAGCGCCTCGTCGAAGGCGTCGCCCATGGTGCCGGGCGCGATCCAGCCCAGGTCGCCGCCGGCATCGGCCGAGCCGGTGTCCTGCGAGTGCTCGCGCGCCAGCGCCGCGAAATCGGCGCCGGGGGCGCGCGCCTGCTGCGCCAGGCTGCGCGCCTGTTCCTCGTCCTGGACCAGGATGTGCGAGGCCAGGCGCTGGCCGGCGCCGGACAGGCTGGCGCGTTCGCGGGCGAAGCGTTCGCGCAGGGTCGCCTCGCCGGCGGCCGGGGGCGCGGGCAGGGCCGCGGCGTCGAGCACGATGTACTCGATGGCCACGGTCTCGGGCGCGCGGAAGTCCTGCGGATGCGAGGCGTACCAGGCCTGGATCGCGGCATCGTCCACCTGCGCCTGCGGCGAGCCGGCGGCCGGCGCGGTCGCCGGCACCACCACCCAGGCCACGTCGCGACGCTCGCCCAGCAGGGCCATCATCCGGTCCAGCTGGCTGGCGGTGACGAAGGCCGAGGAGGCCACGCTCTCGGCGATCAGGGACTGTTCCAGGGACTCGCGCACCAGCTGTTCGAACTGGCGCGGGGTGCGCGCCGGCACCTGCGAGGCGAGCGCGATCTGGTAGCGTTCGGCGTCGAAGCGGCCGCCGACCTGGAAGGCGGGGATGCCGCGGATCATCGCGCGCACCTGGTCGTCGCCGACCACCACGCCGGAGCGGCGCGCGGCCATGCGCAGGATGCGCTCGTCGACCAGGCGTTCCAGCACCCGGCGCTTGTTGTCGGCGTGCTCGAAGGCGGCCGCGTCGAAGGCTTCGCCCTGCTGCTGGCGCTGCTGCTGGCGGGCCTGGTCGAAGCGCTCGCGGAACTCGGCGGCCTCGACGTACTCCTCCTCCCACAGCATCGACACCGGCCAGAAGGCCGGCGCGCCGGGCCACCAGGTCGGCGGCGCCTCGACCTTGGCGACCCAGGAGTCGATCCGCTGGGTCATGTACTGTTCCATCCCGAAGAACAGGAACGGGATCGCCAGCAGCAGCAGGATCACCTTGGCGATCCAGCCGGTGGACTTGTCTCGGAGTTTCTGCAGCATGGAAGGCGCGCACCCGGGGCGTGAGCCGGGCAGTTTAACCGCAACCGCCCCCGCCCCCGAAGTTCCGCGTGAAAGGATCCACGGGCTTGCGGAGCAGCGAACATGGATGTTCGCGCCCGCCTGAACGCCATGGATGGTGATACCGCGGGCGGAGCAATCCCCTGCCCGCCGGGCGCCGCCGGTCCGAAGGCCGGGCATCGCCGGTCCGAGGGCCGGGCATCGCCGTTCCGAAGACCGAACGCCGCCGGTCCGAAGCCCGGATACTGCGCCATCGCACCCCGACCGATCGCACGCCGCCCACCCACCCGGAAGCGATGCGGAAAACAAAAGGTAATTCCTAGCCTTTCCGGACCAAAGTGGGCCGCAGTTCCTGGATCGAGGTCTGCCTGAGAAGCTTGTGCAGCAAGGGTTTCAGGTCTTCGTCCCGATGGTTGTAGCGGTAGCAAACCTCGGCCAGGTACAGATGGAAGTATTGCTGGGGCACGCCGCGGTAGGGATACAGCCAGTTCTTGGCGTAGCTCCAGAAGCCCTCGATGCCGTTGATGTGCTCGCGTCCGACCGGACGGCCCTTGGCCTTGCGGATCATCACGTGCTCGCCGCGCAGCTTCAAGGTGGCGTAAGCCTGCCACTCGTCGGTGTAGTACAGGGCGCCTTCGCGGGTATGCGCCTCGATCTCGCGCATGACCGAGAGCCGGTCGTGGGCCGGGATCGGCATGGCCTTGACCCGGCCGTTGCGCTTGATCAGGCCGAACACGATCACCTTGCCCAGCGCGCCCCACCCACGAGGCCCGTGGCGTGCGCCCCCGAACGTGGTTTCGTCGCATTCGATCGCGCCCTCAAACGGCTCACGCAGCTGCTCGACCTGGGCACAGCAGGCCCGCAGCAGCCGGTAGAACCGTTCCCGCGCCGCGGCACTGGCCTGGGCACCAAACCGCTGCCGGTAGGACGGCACGCCGAGCACGAACAACTCCAGCAATCGGCGCTTGGTGGCGGCCGGCAGCCGCACCGAATCCCAGACCGACGTCCAGCTGAAGCGGCGTCCACAGGCGCGGCATTTCAAGCGGCCATCCACCAGCCGATAGTGCCTGCAACCCCCACATGCCGGACATCGCCTCATGACCAAATCCTCTGGGATCTGGTCCGGTTTGGCTAGGAATTACCAAACAAAAAAGACGCCGCAAGGGCGTCTTTCGGATTTCGCAAATGGCGGAGTGGACGGGACTCGAACCCGCGACCCCCGGCGTGACAGGCCGGTATTCTAACCGACTGAACTACCACTCCGCTGTCG
>JBKHXI010000095.1:0-2370 GCA_046566095.1 Gammaproteobacteria bacterium
AGCGTGTCCTCCTCGTCCCAGCGCCCGGCGCGGACCACCAGCATCGCCGCGTCCACGCCCTCCAGGGCGCCGCGGGCGGCGCGGTTCATCATCCGGTGCATGGCCGAGGCGCCGCGCCTGCCCTGCTCGCGGTGGATGCCGGGGGTATCGACCAGCAGCAGCTGCCCGTGCGGGAAGCTGGCGATGCCCAGCAGCCGGTGGCGGGTGGTCTGCGGGCGGTTGGAAACGATGCTGACCTTGGCCCCGACCAGCGCGTTGACCAGGGTCGACTTGCCGACGTTGGGGCGGCCGATGACGGCGACGGTTCCGGCGCGGTGGGGGGTGTCCATCGCGCCATTCTAGGCGGCCCGCCGTTGTAGGAGGGGCTTCAGCCCCGACCCCCCTCGACAAGGAACCGTGCGCGGGTGCTGCGCAAGCTGCGACAACCAGCCCGGGTCCGAAGGCGCAGGGTCGCAGCTTGCGCAGCTTCTGCGGAGGAACATTTACCCCGCGGGGTCGGGGCTGAAGTCCCTCCTACAGGGGCGACTGAGGGGCTTCGCCGAGTCGCGCGAGGGCGGCCTCGGCGGCGGCCTGCTCGGCGGCGCGGCGCGAGCCGCCCTCGCCTTCGGTGGCCAGCGGCGGTTCGAGCAGCACGCAGCCGGCGCGGAAGCTGCGCGCGTGGTCGGCGCCGGACTCTTCCAGCAGGGTGTAGCTGGGCAGCGGCAG
Source organism: Gammaproteobacteria bacterium (assembly GCA_046566095.1). Taxonomy (GTDB): domain Bacteria; phylum Pseudomonadota; class Gammaproteobacteria; order Xanthomonadales; family Xanthomonadaceae; genus CAMPJU01. The sequence goes on from JBKHXI010000095.1 coordinate 706, forward strand.
CTGGCGGGCCTGCAGCCATTCCTGCAGCCGGGTCTTGGCGTCCTTGCCGAGCCGGTGCGGGGGCGGCAGCGCGGCGATCAGCGGCTCGAACCAGGGCAGCACCGCGGCGCGGCAGGCCTGGAAGCCGGCGTCCAGGTAGATCGCGGCGACCACCGCTTCCAGCGCGTCGGAGAGGATCGAGTCGCGGCGGTGGCCGCCGGTCTTCATCTCGCCCGGACCCAGCTGCAGCCGGGAGCCCAGGTCCAGCGCGCGCGCGATCGACGCCAGCGCCGATTCGCGCACCAGCTCGGCGCGGGCGCGGGTGAGCCCGCCCTCGTCGGCGCCGGGCCAACGCGCGTACAGGGCCTCGGCCACGATCGCGCCGACCAGGGCGTCGCCGAGGAACTCCAGGCGCTCGTTGTGCGGCGCGCCGGCGCTGCGATGGCGCAGGGCCTGCGCCAGCAGGGCCGGCTCGGCGAAATCGTGGCCGAGGCGGTCGCGCGAAGCCGTCACCCGTCAGTCGCCGCCGCCGCCGCGGCGCAGGTTCTGTTCGGCGTCGAAGCGCCCGACCACGTCCAGGTTGTAGATCAGCGGGCGGCGTACCTCGTAGGCCACCTTGACCACGTAGCCGTCGCCGGTGCGCTCGACCTTGACGTCCTTCGGCTCCACGCTCTCGACGTAGCTCACGTACAGCCGCCGGAACAGCAGGTCCTTGATCTTGGGCGCGGTCTCGTTGGCAATCCCGGCCTCCTTCGACAGCTGGCTCAGCGCCTGCTTGACGGAGAAGAACTCCGAGTACATCGGAAACACCTTCATGCCGACGTAGGCGAACACGCCCACCACGGTCAGCACCAGGATGAACCCGATCAGGGTCATGCCTTCCTGCCTGCGTTTCATCGGTCCCCTCCCCCTCGACTGGATGAGATGTGCGCCCTGCGCCCGCAGCTTACGGGATGCCGCTGCCGATGCGCGAGAAGTCGATGCCGCCGGCCCCGCGGTCCCAGTGCATCCACACCAGGAAGGCCTTGCCGCGCAGGTTCTCCTCCGGCAGGAAGCCCCAGTATCGGCTGTCCTCGCTGTTGTCGCGGTTGTCGCCCATCACGAAATAGTGGCCGGGCGGCACCGTCCATTCGCCCTCGCCCTGCACGTAGAACGGCAGGTCGGTCCGCTCCAGGACCGGGTGGGTGCGTCCGGGCAGCTCCTCCACCAGCAACGCGGCCCCGGACATTTCCCGGCCGCGGCCCTTGCCCACGTAGCTGCCCAGCAGCCGGTACTCGACCGGCGTTCCGTTCAGCCAGACCCGGTTGTCGCGGTAGGCGACGGTGTCGCCGGGCAGGCCGATCACGCGCTTGATCCAGTCCTGGTCGGGGTAGTGCGGCGGCCGGAACACCGCCACGTCGCCGCGCTCGGGCGCGCCGATCTCGACGAACTTGCGGTTGGTCACCGGCAGCCGCAGGCCGTAGGCGTACTTGTTGACCAGGATGAAGTCGCCGATCAGCAGGCTCGGCATCATCGAGCTGGACGGGATCCGGAACGGTTCGGCGACGAAGCTGCGCAGCACCAGCACCACCGCCAGCACCGGGAAGAAGGCGCGGGCGTAGTCGACCACGACCGGCTCGTCCGGCTCCAGCAGCCCGGCACGGATCGCCCGGCGCCGGCGCAGCCACAGGCTGTCCGCCAGCCAGA
>JBKHXI010000096.1:0-7373 GCA_046566095.1 Gammaproteobacteria bacterium
GCACCTGGTTGCAGCGCCCGCCCTACGGGTACGAGCCGACGCGCTTCGATCGTTACTGGATCCCGGGGGGGACGCTGCTGCAGGAATGGGTCCGGCGCGGCATCCGCAACGTCTCGATCCCGATTCCGGGCACCAACAAGCGCCTGGCCTGCGTGGTCTCGGTGCTGCAGCTGGGCGGCGGCTGCGGTCTGGTCGATCCGAACCTCAACGAGCAGCCGGCCGTCGCCCGCCCGCCCCCGGACATCCCGTTCCGCCCGGAGCTGTTCGAAGACCCGGACGCGCTCGGCCCGCCGGGAGGCTGAGCGCGTGTTCCGCATGCGTTGCGGACAGGTTGCGGGCTTGCGGAGCGGCACTGCGGCCTGTAGCCGGTGTTCTCTTATCCGTGGGCAGGACACCCGCAACCGGCATCCGGTGCCACGCGTGGCGGCCCGAACGTGCGGCACTGGTGCGGCTTGCGTCCACGCTGCAGGTTCTGCCTCGGCAAGAGCCATGGGCTTGCGGAGGGTCGCTGCGGCCTGGTGGCCAGTATTCGCTCTTCCCTCGGTCAGGGCATCGTGCCCTGACTCGGGCGCGCGCCATCCTTGGCGCGCTTGTCGCGAACACCGGCCACCAGTCCGCAGCTCGCGGGTTCGGAAGGAAGGCCGCTTCGTTTGACCATCCGAAGAGCCGGGCTCCACGTTGGGTGCGGCGTCCGGTGGGCAGGGGATTGCGGAGCAGCGGACATGGATGTCCGCGCCCGCCTAAACGCCATGGATGGTGATACAGCGGGCGGAGCAATTCCCTGCCCGCCGGACGCCGCGGTTCCGAAGCCCGGCCAGCCCCTCAACTCAGCGCCGCGAACTTCTCGACCAGGCGGGTGGGGCCGGAGACGATCAGGATGTCGCCGGATTCGACGAAGGTGTCGGCCTGGGCGTAGGTGAAGTCGGCGTGCCGGCGCTTGAGGCCGACCACGGTGATGCCGTACTTCTGGCGCAGGTTCGACTCGCTCAGGGTCATGTCCCAGGCCTCGCGCGGCGCCGCGGTCTTGGCGATCGCGAAGCCGTCGTCGAACTCGATGAAGTCGATCATCCGGCCGGTCACCAGGTGCGCCACCCGCTCGCCCATGGCCGCCTCCGGGTAGACCACGTGCTGGGCCCCGACCCGCTCCAGGATCTGCCCGTGCTTGGCCGAGACCGCCTTGGCCCAGATGTCGCGCACGCCGACTTCCTCGAGCGCCAGCACCGTCAGCACGCTGGCCTCCACGTCGCTGCCGATCGCCACCACCGCGCGCGTGATGTCCTTCGCGCCGAGCTGGCGCAGCGCCTCGCTGCGGGTGGAGTCGGCCTGGACCACGTGGGTCAGGCGCTCGGCCCAGCGCTGCACGGTCTCGGCGTCCTCGTCGATCGCCAGCACTTCGTGGCCGAGGTGGGTGAGCGACTCGGCGACCGCGCCGCCGAAGCGGCCCAGCCCGACCACCAGCACGGTATCGCGTTCGGATGCGGTCTTGTCAGCCAACGATGGGGCGCTCCTCTGGGTAGCGGTACAGGCGGTGGTGGCCGCGCAGGGCCAGGGCGGTGGCGACGGTGACCAATCCTACGCGCCCCAGGAACATGAGCGCGACCAGGATGCCCTGGCCGGCGGGCGGCATCTGCCCGGTGATGCCGGTCGACAGGCCCACCGTGAAGGCGGCCGAGATCGCCTCGAACAGCACGTCCTGCAGCGCGAAGTCGGTGACGCTGAGCAGGGCCAGGGTGCCCACGGCCAGCAGCGACAGCGCCATCAGCACCACCGCCACCGCCAGCCGCAGGCTCTGCTCCGGGACCCGGCGGCCGAAGGCGATCGTGTCGCGGTTGCCCGCGACCTCGGCCCAGACCGCGAAGCCGAGCAGAAAGAAGGTGGTGACCCGGATGCCGCCGGCGGTGCTGGCGCTGCCGCCGCCGATGAACATCAGCGCCCAGTTGATCGCCTGGGTCTCGATCGTGGTCGCGCCCATGTCGATGGTGTTGAAGCCGGCAGTGCGCGAGGCGGCCGCATGGAACATCGTGCTGGTCAGCTTGCCGGTCAGGTCCAGCGCGCCCAGGGTCTCCGGGTTGCGCCATTCGTACAGGCCGATGCCCAGCGCCCCGGCCGCGATCAGCACGCCGCTGCCGACCATGGTGATCTTGGTGTGCAGCGACCAGCGCGGGAAGGCGAAGCCGTGCCGCCGCAGCTCGTACATGACCGGGAAGCCGAGCCCGCCGACCAGCACCGCCAGCGCGACCGGCAGGATGAAGACCGGGTCGGCCGCGAACCGGGTCAGGCTGTCGGACCAGGTCGAGAAGCCGGCGTTGTTGAAGGCCGAGACCGCCTGGAACAGCCCGTGCCAGGCGGATTCGCCCCAGCCCATGCCGTAGCCGGCGCGCAGCCGCAGCGCCAGCGCCGCGGCCGTGGCCAGTTCCACCAACAGGGTGGCCACGACCGCCACCTTGATCACTCCGGTGACGTTGCCCAGGCCGCTGCGGGTCTCGGCATGCGCCACCAGCCGCGTGCCCAGGTTCAGGCGCCCGGCCACCAGCAGCGCCAGCAGGGTGGCGCCGGTCATGATCCCGAAGCCGCCGGCCTGGAACAGGCCCATGATCGCGACCTGGCCGAAGGTCGACCAGTAGGTGGGCGTGTCGACCACCACCAGCCCGGTCACGCACACCGCCGAGGTGGCGGTGAACAGCGCGGTCAGGAAGGGCGCACCGCCGGGGCCGGCGGTCGCCGCGGGCAGCATCAGCAGCGCCGTGCCGAGCGCGATCATGGCGAGGAAGGCCAGGGGCACCAGCCGCGCAGGATGTTTGAGGCCGCCTCGGCGCAAGCCCGACTCCGGTCCGGATGGCTGCGATCGGTGCGGATTGTGACATGTCGCGCGGGCGTGGGCCGGGAGCACCCGGGGAGTACGCCCACGACGGAGCCTGAAGTTCTTCTCCGGGTCTCCAAGCAGAGGGCAATGGGGCCGGAGGGTGTTGGCGGGGGATTGCGGAGAGCCGGCCAGGGATGGCCGGCGGCCCGCATCAGGGCAGGACGCCCTGACTAAGGGCCGGAGCAATCCCCCGCCAGCACCCTCCGGCGCGCCACAATCTCCGAAGCCGGTTTTCCCGCCTCGCCACGCAGACACGGTGCTGGTCCCCTGCGCTCATGCGACCATAGCCCCATGAACGAAGCGCGCATCCTGGATGCCGACGCCACTGGCGAGGACGAGGCCATCGAGGCCTCGATCCGGCCCAGGCGGCTGGACGAGTACCTCGGCCAGCAGCCGGTGCGCGAGCAGATGCGGATCTACATCGACGCCGCCCGCGGCCGCGGCGAGGCGCTCGACCACGTCCTGATCTTCGGCCCGCCCGGCCTGGGCAAGACCACGCTCAGCCACGTGATCGCCAACGAGCTGGGCGTCAACCTGCGCGCGACCTCCGGCCCGGTGATCGAGAAGGCCGGCGACCTGGCCGCGCTGCTGACCAACCTGCAGCCGCACGACGTGCTGTTCGTCGACGAGATCCACCGCCTCTCGCCGGTGGTGGAAGAAATCCTGTATCCGGCGATGGAGGATTTCCAGATCGACATCATGATCGGCGAGGGCCCGGCCGCGCGCTCGATCAAGCTCGACCTGCCGCCGTTCACCCTGATCGGCGCCACCACCCGCGCCGGCCTGCTGACCGCGCCGCTGCGCGACCGCTTCGGCATCGTCCAGCGCCTGGAGTTCTACGAGACCGCGGACCTGACCCGGATCGTGCGGCGCTCGGCGCGGATCCTCGGCATCGCCTGCGACGGCGACGGCGCCGGCGAGATCGCCCGGCGCTCGCGCGGCACCCCGCGCATCGCCAACCGCCTGCTGCGGCGCGTGCGCGACTACGCCCAGGTCAAGGGCGACGGCAACATCGGCCGCGACATCGCCGACGCCGCGATGCGCATGCTCAAGGTCGACCCCGAGGGCTTCGACGAACTCGACCGCCGCCTGCTGCGCACCATCGTCGACAGCTTCGACGGCGGGCCGGTCGGGGTCGAGTCCCTGTCCGCCGCGCTCAGCGAGGAACGCGGCACCCTGGAGGACGTGATCGAGCCCTACCTGATCCAGCAGGGCTACCTGGTGCGCACCGCGCGCGGCCGCATGGCCACCCCCAAGGCATACCGGCACCTGGGCCTGAAACCCAAGGCCGGCGCGCCCGACCTGTTCGAGACCCCCGCCCCGGATGCACCGTCCGACGACCAGGCCTGACCAGGCCGCCGAGCTGTCGTCCCGAGCGCAGCGAGGGACCTGCTTTTCCGTCGTCGGCTCGACCGACCGGCGCGCAGCGCCCCGCACCCGCGAGTCTTAACGAATGTTCAGCCACCCCGTCCGCGTTTACTGGGAAGATACCGACGCCGGTGGCGTGGTCTACCACGCGCAGTACCTGGCCTTCCTGGAACGCGCGCGCAGCGAATGGATGCGCGCGCTCGGCCGGGGCCAGGAATCGCTGCGCGCGGAGCACGACCTGGTGTTCGCGGTGCGGGCGATGCGGATCGGGTTCCGGGCGCCGGCGCGGCTGGACGACCTGCTGGAGGTCTCGGTGGCGCTGGCCGAATGCCGGCGCGCCAGCCTGGTGCTGGCGCAGGCGGTGCGGCGCGGCGGGGAACTCCTGCTGGACGCGGAGGTCAGGCTGGCGTCGCTGGGCTCCGCCGGTTTCCGGCCGCGTCCGATCCCGCCGGCGCTGTACCAGGAACTCAAGCGGCTGGCAGACCCCGGCCGCGCCTGATCCGGATCGCCGGCGGCCGGCCGCCACCCGGCCCGCGCGCGCGACGCGCCGGCGGACCACCCACAAGCCCCACGGAGACGTTCCCAGATGAGTGCAACCGCCATGGCGCTGCAGGCCACCGTCGAGGCCCTGCCGGAGGAACCCACCACAGCCGAGGTGCTGGCCGCCGCGCAGTCGGTGCCCGGCACCGCCGGCAACGAACTGGACATGCTGCAGCTGATCCTGCATGCCTCGCTGCCGGTGCAGCTGGTGATGGTGCTGCTGCTGTTCGCCTCGGTCGCCTCGTGGGTGATCATCTTCCGCAAGAAGCGCATGCTCGACCGCGCCGAGCGCGAGGCCGACCGTTTCGAGGAGCGGTTCTGGTCGGGCGCGGAGATGAGCAAGCTGTACGCCGCCGCGACCGAGCGCAACCGCGAGATCGAGGGCATGGAGGCGATCTTCGAGGCCGGCTTCCGCGAGTTCACCCGCCAGCGCCAGCGCCGCGGCGCCGACCCGCGCAGCCAGCTCGAGGGCGCCCAGCGCGGGATGCGGGTGGCGACCTCGCGCGAGCTGGACGGGCTCGAGCACAACCTCGAGTTCCTCGCCAGCGTCGGTTCGATCGCGCCGTACGTGGGCCTGTTCGGCACCGTGTGGGGCATCATGATCTCGTTCCAGGGCCTGGCCAACGTGCGCGAGGCGACCATCGCCACCGTCGCGCCGGGCATCTCCGAGGCGCTGATCGCGACCGCCATGGGCCTGTTCGCGGCGATCCCCGCGGTCTGGGCCTACAACCGCTACGCGACCAAGGTCGAGCGCATCGCCGGCCGCTACGAGGCCTTCGGCGACGAGTTCGCCTCGATCCTCGAACGCCAGGTCCACCACGACGACTGAGCCGCGCACTGCGCCCGGCCCCGCGGGCCGACCGCCCGTTCCCCGCTGCCACCGCCCCCAGCCCGAGCACCGCCATGTCCGTCCTGTCCGTGCGCCGCCACCGCCGCCGCAAGCTCAAGAACGAGATCAACGTCGTGCCCTACATCGACGTGATGCTGGTGCTGCTGATCATCTTCATGGTGACCGCGCCGCTGCTGAACCTGGGCGTGGACGTGGAGCTGCCGCAGTCGGACGCGCGGCCGCTGGAGCAGCAGCAGGACCCGGTGATCGTCAGCGTCGACCGCGCCGGCAACCTGTTCGTGACCGTGGCCGGCGGCGACCAGGAGGCGGTGACCGAGGAGCAGATGACCGCCAAGGTCGGCGCCTTCGTCGCCCAGAACCCGAATGTGCCGGTGTACGTGGCCGGCGACCGCGACACCCCGTACCAGACCGTGTACCGCGTGCTCACCGCGCTGCAGACCCGGGCCGGGGTGGAGCGCGCCGGGCTGATGAGCCAGCCGGGCGAGGGCGGCCGCTGAGCATGGGCGCCGGACGCCGTCAGGCCGGGAGCCGCGCGCGATGAGGGAGCGCCGCGCCGATACCGTGCAGGCCACGCTGCTGGCGCTGGGCCTGCACCTGCTGCTGTTCGCCGTCGCCTTCCTCGGCATGTGGTGGACCCGCAGCACCGCGCCGACGTCCGCGGCCGGGCCGGTGATCGAGGCCGAGCTGGTGGACGCCAGCGCGCTGTCGGCCAACCTGCAGCGGGTGCTGCGCCAGCGGCCCGATGCGCTGCCCGCGCCCGAACCCGAACCGCCGCCGCAGCCGGCGCCGCAGGAGACCGCGCCGCCGCCGCAACCGCTGCCCGAGCCGGCGCCGCAGGAGGCCCCGGTGCCGCCGCAGCCGCAGGCGCAGGAGCGCGTGCCCGAGCCGGACACCCGCGAGCAGGAGCGGGTCTCGCGCCAGGCGGCGGCGGACCGCGCCGCGGCCGAGCGCGAGCAGGAGCAGCGCCGCCGCCAGGAGCAGATCGACCTGACCGAGGAGCGCGAGCGCCAGCGCGAGGCCGAGCGCCGCCAGCGCCTGACCGAGATGGAGCGCCAGCGCCAGGCGCAGCTGGAGGACATCCGCCGCCAGCGCGCCCAGCTCGAACGCGAGGCCGCCGAAGCCGAGCGCAAGCTGCGCCAGCTGGCCGCCGCCCAGGAGGCCGCGCGCGCCGACGCCCAGGCCAGCCAGCCTTCCGGCAACGAGGGCGCCGACAACGACCTGCGCGCGCGCTATGCAGCGGCCCTGCAGGCGGCGATCCTGCGCAACTGGACCCGGCCGGAAACCGTGCCTATCGGCCAGCGCTGCCGGATCGTGATCCGCCAGATCCCGGGCGGGCAGGTGGTGGACGCGCAGGTCGACCCGAGCTGCCCGTACGACGAACTGGGGCGGCGTTCGGTCGAGGCCGCGGTGCTCAAGGCCCAGCCGCTGCCGTACGCCGGCTTCGAACGCGTCTTCGAGCGCACCCTGACCCTGAACTTCCAGGCCCAGGACCGGTAGCCCGCTCCGCGCGCCTGCGGCGCGCGCCCCCACCCCAGCCCTCCCCCGCTTCGCGGGGGAGGGAGCAGATCTGTTCTTCCCCCGCTTGCGGGGGAAGTGCCCGAAGGGCGATGGGGGTGCGTCCGATGGCGCGGCGCATTCCGCGCGCCTGCGGCGCGCGCCCCCACCCCAGCCCTCCCCCGCTTCGCGGGGGAGGGAGCAGATCTGTTCTTCCCCCGCTTGCGGGGGAAGTGCCCGAAGGGCGATGGGGGTGCG
>JBKHXI010000097.1:0-4043 GCA_046566095.1 Gammaproteobacteria bacterium
CGCCGGAGGGCTACCGCCGCGCCGGCTGGAAGGTCTGGACCGTGGGCGACGACATCTGCTGGATGCGCCCGGGCGCGGACGGGCGGCTGTACGCGATCAATCCGGAAGCCGGCTTCTTCGGCGTGGCCCCGGGCACGAGCGCCAAGTCCAATCCGAACGCGCTGGCTACGCTGTCGCATGATGCGATCTTCACCAACGTCGGCCTGACCGCCGACAACCGTCCATGGTGGGAGGGCCTGGACGATGGCAGCGAGCCCGCCATCGATTGGCGCGGCGAGCCGTACGACAAGGCCAAGCGGCCGGCCGCGCATCCCAATGCGCGATTCACAGTGAGCGCGAAGCAGTGCCCCAGCTATTCCGAACAGGCCGAGAACCCCGTGGGCGTGCCGATCAGCGCGATCGTGTTCGGCGGCCGCCGCCCGTCGCTGGTGCCGCTGGTGTTCGAGGCCCGCGACTGGACCCACGGCGTGCTGGTCGGCGCGGCGATGGGCTCGGAAACCACGGCCGCGGCCAGCGGCGCGGTCGGTGTGATGCGCCGCGATCCGATGGCGATGAAGCCGTTCTGCGGCTACAACTTCGCCGACTACTTCGCCCACTGGCTGTCGTTCGACCGGCCCGGCGCGAAGCTGCCGAGGATCTTCCACGTCAACTGGTTCCGCAAGGGCGAGGCCGGCGACTTCCTGTGGCCGGGCTTCGGCGACAACCTGCGGGTGCTGGAGTGGATGATCGGCCGGGTGGAGGGCCGGGCCGGCGCGGTGGAAACGCCGATCGGCCTGCTCCCGCGCGGGCAGGACCTGAACCTCGAAGGCCTGGACCTGACCGCCGAGGCGCGCAAGAAGCTGTTCGGCTTCGAGCGCGACGGCTGGCGCGCCGAGTTCGAGAGTATCGGGGCGTACCTGGAGGAGTACGGGCCGCGGATGCCGCAGGCGCTGAAGGACGAGCAGCGAAGGATCGCGGCGGGGCTTACTTGAGCCTGGAAGGCGTGGTTCCCGCCCGGGAACGTTCGACTCAATCCAGAGCCGGTTCCCCGAGGGGAACGCCCGCCCCGCGCAGCGCCGCGCGCAGCGGCCCGAGGTGGCGCGCGTAGTTGCGCCAGCGGCCGGACGCCTCGCCGTACAGCGGACGGCGCACCTGCCAGTAACTGGCGGTCTTGACGGTGCTCTCCTGACGATGGAATTCGAGGCACGCAGGCTCGTCTTCCAGGCCCAGAAACTGCAGCAGCCGCGCCAGTGCGGGCTCGGGTGCGCGCACGAACGCGTCGTAGTCGAAGTCCAGGATGTCGTCGGGATACAGCGCCTTCCAGTGCGCCATCAGCCGGCGGTACTGGCCGTAGTAATGGCCGATGTCGCCGAGGTCGTTGGCATAGGCGGCCACGCGCCCGTCGATGTGCTGCATGAATACCGAAAACCCGTTGTCCAGCGGATCCCGAACGGTATGCACGATGCGGGCGCGGGGGAACAGCCGCATGATCAGGCCGACGAGCAGGAAATTGTCGGGACGCTTGTCGGTGACGTAGGCGGCGTGCCGGGCCTCGGGAAACAGGCTTCCCAGCCGTTCGCGGTATTCGCGGGCGAGCGATTGCAGGCGTGCGGCATCGGCCTGCGCCAGCGCAGCCGGGAACGGCGCAAGCGGACCGGCCACCATCCGCGGCAGCAGGTCGAGTTCGCCTCCGGCCACGACCCGGGAGTGGGCGCCGAGCACCTGTTCCACCAGGGTCGAGCCGGAGCGGAACATGCCGCACACGAACAGCGGCTGCGGTCCGTCGGGATCGGGCGGCGGCGCCGGCTGCCGGGCGGGTGCCGGGAACGCGTCGATCAGCGCATCGACGGTCCGGACCATGCCTGCGCGGTCGTAGCCGGGCTGGGACTTGCGGGCATGGCGGTTGGCGCGGGAGAAGGCGTCGAATGCCTGGTCGTGCAGCCCGAGGCGGTCGAGCGCGCGCCCGAGCGCGAACAGCAGATTGGCGCGCGTGCGATGGTCGCTGCTGCCGGCGGAATCGAGCACCGCTTCGCGCAGCCGGGTCAGCAGCAGGTCGCCGGCATCCGACGGCGGGGTCAGGTGGGCCATGCGCGCCAGCGCCTCCCGCGCCAGGTCGCGCTCGCGGGCACCCGTCGGCGGGCGCGCCAGGATCCGCTGGTAGCAATCGATCGCCAGGTCGCGCTCGCCCATCTCCTCGTGCAGGTTGCCGAGATTGAGCAGGGCCGGCACGAAGTCGGGAGAGATCGCGAGCGCGCGTTCCAGTTCGCGGCGGGCGTCCTGGTCGCGGCGCAGGTGGTCGGACCAGATCACCGCGCGGTTGAGATGGACCTCCTCCGGCCCGGAAACCCCCGCCTGCAGCGCCTGCGCATAGGCCTCGAGAGCCTCTTCGAAGCGGCCGGCGGCCTTGAGCAGCCAGCCCAGGTTGTACCAGGCATCGGCCAGTCCCGGGTCGAGGGCCACGGCCTGCCGATAGCAGGCGAGTGCGTCCTCGCGGCGGCCGAGCCGCTGCAGCGCCGCGCCCTCCCGCTGCAGCGCCAGGGCCCGGTCGGCGTCTGTCATCGGCGCATCCTCATGTCGGCGTCAGGCCCGGCGCTGCAGGCGCAGGCGCCAACCCACCACATTGCTGCCCGCATGCGTCTGCGATGTCCGTTCGAGCACGTCGAACCCGGCGCTGCCGGCGAGGCGTTCGATCTCGACCATGCCGGCCTCGTCGCGCGCCCGCGCCACCAGGTCGTTGAGCCGCCGCACCGAGGCGCGCAGTTCGCCTTCGGCGTGGTCGACCTCCCGCGCCACCGCATCCGGGCGGGCCTGGCGGCGCGCCTCGAGCAGCTGCCGGATCGCATCCAGGGTCACCGCCAGCACCCGCCCCGCGCCTGCCTGCCGCGCCTGTTCGAGGGCCTGCCTGAGGGCATGGATCGCCGCACGCAGGTCGGCGACCGCGCGCCGCGTCGCCGGCGCGTCCGGGTTCTCGGCGAGGACCACGCGGCGCAGCCGTCGGTAGGCCATGGTGTCCTTGAGGACGAACTCGCTTTCCCGGAGCGACCAGCGGGCATTGCGCACCAGCGGTGAGTCCGCATGATGGATGACGAACTGCGCCTTGCCACCCGGGCGCAGGACCCGATGCAGTTCGGCCAGGGCGGGCGCCAGCTCGGCGTATTCGAGCGCGTAGTGGCCGCTGACGGCATCGAAGCTGGCATCGTCGAAGGGCAGCCGCTCGGTCGCGACCCCCGGATGGAAATCGATGCCCGACAGCCGGGCGCCGGCGTCGGGCACGTCGCGCATCGGGTCGATCCGGGCCAGGTCGCTGGCGTGGATCTCCCAGCCGCGGCCCAGCTCGATGCCGGTATCGCGGGCGATCGCCGCGACCGCGCCGTTGCCGGTGCCGATGTCGAGGATCCGCGCCTGGTCGGGCAGTTCGCCGAAGAAGGACGCCCAGGCGTCGCGCAGCTCCAGGTCGTAGCCGCCGTGCGGCCCGGTCGGGCAGGTCGCCAGCAGGCCGCCGCGGTAATAGGTTTCCCAGTGTTCCAGGGTCAACGGAGTCGGCCGTGCTGGAAAGGGCGTGCAAGTTAGCACATGTTCATCGGAAACCGGCCGCATGGAGCCGCTGCGGCCACCGCGACGTTAGAGCGGGCCTTGACGGCTGGGGCGCCGGGAGTAACCATGGCAAGCGGGGCAGAAGTGCCAGCGCCTAGCAGCGACCGCCTTTTTGCTGTAGGCCCAAGCCATTCGGAGAATGATCATGAGGATGAAAACCTATCTGCCGGTTCTCTGCGCAGCGCTGGCCTTGATGGCCGCCGGGGCGGTCCACGCATCCACTTCCACGCAATCGCAGGGTGTGGCGCCCGCGGCCCAGAAGCAGCAGCCTGCCGATGCCGCGCCCGAGCCGGCCACCCTGGTCGCCGCCGGCGACGACAAGAACAAGATGGTCTGCAAGAGGATCAAGGCCACCGGTACCCGCATGGGCGCCAGGGTCTGCCGTACCGAGGAGGAGTGGGAGCTGGTCGAGTATGGCGCCAGGGAGACCATGCGGGCGATCGAGGGCACCTCCATGCCCCGGGACGCCA
>JBKHXI010000098.1:0-3686 GCA_046566095.1 Gammaproteobacteria bacterium
GCTTTTCACGATGCCCGAGCAAGAGCGCAAAGCAGGTCCCTCGCTGCGCTCGGGACGACAGGGGTCAGGGATAGAGCATCCGCGCGACCCAGACGCCGCCGGGATCGCGCTCGTACAGATGGCGCTCGTGCAGGCGGTGCTGCGCGCCGTACCAGAACTCGATCCGGGCCGGGCGTACGCGCAGGCCGGTCCAGCGCGGCGGGCGCGGTACCTCGCGGCCCGCGAACTGCGCCTCCACCTGCGCCAGTCGCTGCACGAACGCCTCGCGCGATTCCAGCGTTTCCGACTGCTTCGAGGCCCAGGCGCCGAGCTGGCTGCCGCGCGGGCGGGTGGCGAAGTAGGCGTCGGCTTCCTCGTCGGACACGATCTCGACGTTGCCCTCGATCCGCACCTGCACGCCCTCGCGCACCCGCGGCCAGTGGAACAGCAGGGCCGCGTGCGGGTTCGCCTGCAGCTCGCGGCCCTTGCGCCCGTCCAGGTGGGTGTAGAACACGAAGCCGCGCTCGTCGTGGGCCTTGAGCAGCACCATCCGCGCCGAGGGCCGGGCGTCCAGGCCGCAGGTGGCCAGCGCCATCGCGGTCGGGTCGGGCTCGCCGGCCGCCAGGGCCTCTTCGAACAGCACGTCGAAGGTCGCCAGCGCCTCGAGCTTGCGGGCGATGCGGACCGGGTCCTGGCCGTGGTCGGGCGGGGTCATCGCGCTATTCTCGCCGCATGTCCGCGCGCCTGCATCCGCCGCCCGCCACCGGCTGGCCGCCGGCGTTCGTGGCGCAGGTGCTGGACCAGGCGCTGGCGGCCGCAGCATCGGGCCAGCCGTTCGCCGTCGCCGGCCTGCAGGGCAGCGGCAAGTCCACCCTGGCCGCGCAGCTGGTCCGCGCCGCGGCCGCGCGCGGACGGCGGGCGCTGGCGCTGTCGATCGACGATTTCTACCTGGGGCGGCGCGAACGGCTGCGGCTCGGGCGCGAAGTGCACCCGTTGTGCGCCACCCGCGGCCCGCCCGGGACCCACGACCTGGCGCTGGCCTGCGAGGTGCTCGACGCGCTGCGCGAACAGCGCCCGGTGCGGCTGCCGCGCTTCGACAAGATCGCCGACCGGCGGCTGCCGCCCTCGCGCTGGCCGCTGGCCCGCGACGTGGACCTGGTGCTGTTCGAGGGCTGGTGCCTGAAGGTGCCGCCCGAGCCGCCGGCGCGGCTGGCGCGGCCGCTCAACCGGCTCGAGCGCGACGAGGACCGGCACGGCCTCTGGCGCGGCTGGGCGAACCAGGCGCTGGCCCGCGACTATCCGGCGCTGTGGGCGCGGCTGCCGCGGCTGCTGCTGCTGCAGGCGCCGGGCTTCGCGGTGGTGCCGGGCTGGCGCTGGCAGCAGGAGCGCACGCTGCAGGCCGCCCATCCGGGCCGGCAGGCGATGACCCGCGCCCAGGTCGAGCGCTTCGTGCAGTTCTTCGAACGGGTGAGTCGGCAGGCGCTGCGCACCCTGCCGGACATCGCCGACCGCGTGGTCCGTCTCGACGCCGCGCGCCGGCCGCGCGCGACCGCGCGCAGGCGCGCCCGGGCCCGGCCCGCCGGCTGATCAGTCGACGACGAAGGTCACCCGCAGGTTGACGCGCCATTCGGTGACCTTGCCCTGCGGGTCGGTCACGACCTTGATCTCGTTGACCCACGCCCCCTTGATGTTCTTGACCGTCTCCGCGCACTTGCTCAGGCCGGCCTTGACCGCGTCCTCCATGCTGGTGGTGGAGGCGGCGTTGAGTTCGATGACCTTGGCGACTTCCGGCATGTCCGTGTCCTCTTCTGTGCGAACCTGGGATCCCCTCGCCGCCACCCTAGGCGCCGGCCCGTGAAGCCGGCGCGTGCGCGGCCGCGCTGCTAGCATCGCCGCCATGAACCCCGCGCCCAACCTGGTGCTGGTCGGCCCCATGGGCGCCGGCAAGACCTCGATCGGACAGCGCCTGGCCGGACGGCTGGGGCTGGAGTTCGTCGACGTCGACCGCAGCATCGAGGCGCGCACCGGCGCCCGGATCGCCACCATCTTCGAGTGCGAGGGAGAGGACGGCTTCCGGGCGCGCGAGCGCGCCGCGCTGGCGGCGGTGCTGGCCGGGCGCGGGCTGCTGGCGGCCACCGGCGGCGGCGCGGTGCTCGATCCGGCCAACCGCGAGCTGATCCGCGCGCGCGGCTTCGCGGTCTGGCTGCAGGTCGGCTCCGAGGAGCAGCTGCGGCGGCTGGCGCAGGACCGCAGCCGGCCGCTGCTCGCCTCCGGCGACCGCGCCCGCGTGCTGCAGCGGCTGGCCCTGCAGCGCGACCCCCTGTACGCGGAGGTCGCCGACCTGCGCTTCGACACCGCCGGCCTGTCGCCGGCCTCGGCCGCCACGGCGCTGGCCCGCCTGCTGGCGGCGCAGTGGCGGCGCGGGGCGGCGGCATGAGTCCGGGCCCGGCCCGCAGCGTCGAGGTCGGCGGCGCGCATCCGTACCGGATCGCGATCGCCCCCGGCCTGCTGGACGACGGCGCGGCGCTGGCGGCGCCGCTGCGCGGCCGCCACGCGCTGCTGGCCAGCGACGACCACGTCGCCCCGCTGTACGCCGGCCGGGTCGAGGCCGCGCTGCGGCGCGCGCGTCCGGACCTGGCCCTGGGCCGTTTCGTGCTGCCCGCCGGCGAGCGCGAGAAGACCCTGGCGCGCTTCGGCGAATGCCTGGACGCGCTGGCCGCGCTCGGCGCCACCCGCGACGCCTGCGTGTACGCGCTCGGCGGCGGCGTGGTCGGCGACCTGGCCGGCTTCGCCGCCGCCTGCTGGATGCGCGGCATCGACCTGGTGCAGCTGCCGACCAGCCTGCTGGCGATGGTCGATTCCTCGGTCGGCGGCAAGACCGCGGTCGACCTGCCGGCCGGCAAGAACCTGGCCGGCGCCTTCCATCCGCCGCGCGCGGTGTTCGCCGACACCGATGCCCTGCGCACCCTGCCGCCGCGCGAGCTGCGCGCGGGCCTGGCCGAGGTGGCCAAGTACGGTGCGATCGTGGACGCCGGCTTCCTCGACTGGATCGACGCGCATGCCGACGCCCTGCTGCGCGGCGATCGCGATGCGCTGGCCGAGGCGATCGCCCGCAGCTGCGCGCACAAGGCGGCGATCGTCGAGCGCGATCCGTTCGAGCGCGGCGAACGCGCCCTGCTCAATTTCGGCCACACCTTCGCCCATGCGATCGAGGCCGCGCAGGGCTTCGGCGGCGACGGCGCGCTCAACCACGGCGAGGCGGTCGCGGTCGGCATGGTGCTGGCCGCGCGGCTGTCCTCGGCGCTGGGCATGGCGCCGCCTGCCGACGCCGGGCGCCTGCGCGCGCTGCTGGTGCGCCTGGGCCTGCCGGTCGCGCTGCCGCGGGGGCTGGACCCGGCCGACCTGCTCGCGCGCATGCGCCTGGACAAGAAGGCCGACGCCGGCGGTCTGCGGCTGGTGCTCTGGGAGCGCGCCGGCGCGGCGCGGGTGGTCGCCGGCGTCGACGAGGCGGCGGTGCGCGCGGTACTGGCCGACGCGCAGCGGGCGGACGGCTGACCGGGAAAGCGCTGGCCGCGAAAATCGCCGGCCGGGATGGGCCCGCCGCGGATCGTGGTCGTCCGGGCGCCGGCGGCAGGCCCTGCCCTGTCGTCCCGAGCGCAGCGAGGGAGCTGCTTTGCGCTCGTGCGCGGGCATCCTGGAAAGCAGGT
>JBKHXI010000099.1:0-10585 GCA_046566095.1 Gammaproteobacteria bacterium
GTGGCGCGCAGGCCGCCGCGCAGGCGGGCGATGTCGACCACCGGTGCGCCTTCGCGGGTGACGGCCAGGCCGGCGACGTCGATCGCGTCGACCCGCAGCGGCAGCGGCGGCTCGATGTCCGGCAGCACGTCCGGCCAGCGCGGCAGTTCGAACCGCCTGTCGGTGGCCGGCAGGTCCAGCCGCGCGTCCACCACGTCCAGGGTGTCGAGCCGCAGCGTCCTGCCGGACATCCTGCCGATCGCCGCGTCCAGCGCCACCCGCCGCGCGGTGAACACGACCAGGCCGGTGGCGCAGGGCGCGCCCCGGGCCGGCCTGCAGTCCGGGTCGCGCTGCCGCGGCATGGTGAAGCGCACCCCGTGCAGGACCAGCGGGCCGCGCACCGGCCCTTCGGCGCGCTGCCAGGTGAGCGTGGCGTCCGGCGGCAGCCGCGCGACGATCTGCGCCAGCAGGAAGTCGCGCCCGCCCAGGCTGCCGAGCAGCCACCACGCGAACAGCAGCACCAGCAGCATCAATCCGAAGCTGGTGAACGCGCTTTGCCGCGCCAGCGCGCGCATGCGCTTGCGGCGCAGCGCGCGCAGTTCGGCGATGCGCGCCTCGCGCTGGTCCGCCGTCAAGGCCGGGTCGAGCCCGCGGCGCGGGAACAGCCACTGCGGCAGGGTCGGGCGCGCCATCCTCAGAACTCCGCGCCGATGCCCAGATGGATCTGGAAGTCCGAATCCGGGTCGTCCAGCCCGCGCGCCAGGTCCAGCCGTACCGGCCCGACCGGCGAGCGCCAGCGCAGGCCGACGCCGACGCCGGTGCGCCAGTCGGGCGAATCGTTGAAGGCGCTGCCGCCGTCGACGAACACCGCGCCGCCCCAGCTCCGGTTGAAGTAACGCTCGTACTCGAGGCTGCCGGTGACCACCTTGCGCGCGCCGATCGCGTACTCGCCGGCCGCGGTGGTCACCCGCGGCCCGACCTCGCGCCAGGCGTAGCCGCGGATGCTGCGGTCGCCGCCGGCGAAGAAGCGCAGCGTCGGCGGCATCACCGTGAGCGCGTCGGTGAGGGTGTAGCCGGCCTCGCCGCGGGCGATCAGCCGGTCGCGCTCGCCCAGGCCCTTGTACCAGCGCACGGTGGCGTGGAGCTGGGCGAAGCCGGCGTCGGAGCCGGCGCCCTCCACGCCGCCGCGCAGCATCAGCGTGCCGGCCAGGGCGTCGCGCGGGAAGATGCGGTCGTCGGCGTCGATGTACTCGGCGCGCAGCGAGGGATAGCTGAAGGTGGCGTAGCGGTACTCCGGCAGCGCGTCCGGCGGGGTTTCGGGCAGCACGTAGGCCCAGCGTTCGCGCAGCGCGTGCAGCGAGGCGACCAGGGTCAGGTAGCGGTTGAACTCGCCGCTGCGGCTGCCGACCAGTTCCACCCGGCGGTTGTCGACGTAGTCGGTCTGCTCGTCCGCGGCCTGGGCGCTGACGGTGTACCAGCCGTCGAGCCAGGCGAAGGCGGGTATGCGGTACTGCAGGGTCAGCGTCTTGCGCTTCTGCGCGTAGTCCAGCTGCGCCAGCGCCTTGTGGCCGCGCTCGTTGACGTAGCGGCGCTCGGCGCCCAGGCGCACGCCGGCGCCGCTGTCGGTGCCGTAGGACAGGCCGGCGGTGTAGACGCTGCGCGGCGCGGGCACCAGCTGCACGGCGACCGGCACCTGCCTGTCCACCGCCTCGCGCGGGCGCGGCTGGATGTCGATGCCGGCGAAATAGTCCAGCCGCGCCAGCGATTCGCGCAGCCGGTCGAGCTTGCCCTCGTGGTAGTAGCTGCCCTGCTCCCAGTACACCAGGCGCTGCAGCAGCGATTCGCGCACGATCGGCGGCTGCTGCTCGAAGGAGATCGGGCCCATGTCGTAGCGCATGCCGCTGTCCCAGACCAGGTCGATGTCGGCGGCGCGTTCGGCGCGGACGACTTCGACCCGGCGCGTGGCGAAGTCGGCGTCGAAGTAGCCGCGCTCGGCCAGGCGCCGGCCGATGCGGGCCTTGCTGGCCTCGTACAGGCGGTGGTCGAACACCTCTCCGGGCCGGGGGCGGAAGCGCTCGAGGTCGCGGCGCAGGTAGCCGTCGTCGCCGCCCTCGCCGGCGATGGCCACGTTCGATGCGCGCACGGTGGTGGGCGCGCCCGGGACCACGGTGATGGTCACCGCCACCGGATCGCCGTCGCGGCTGTGGCGGATGTCGATTTCCGGCGAGTAATAGCCGAACGGCTGCAGCGCCTCGCGGACCTCGTCCTCGGTGCCGCGCAGCAGCCAGGCCAGGCGGCGCTCGCTCAGGTCCTCGCCGATCGCATCGACCAGCGCCAGCGAGACGCGCACGTTCTCGGCCATCTCCTCGTCGAGCCCGCGGATCTCGACGCTGCCGACCCGCGCCGCCTGCGCGCCCGCCGCGGCCAGGGACAGCGCGACGATTGCGGCGAGGCGGCAGGGCAGGCGCATCCGGTCAGGGTAGCCCGGCCACGTCAAGAAACGATTAACGCCAGCGTGGATGCCCGTTCCAGGCTGCGGGCACTTCCGTGTCCGGCCGGAAACGATGCCGGCCATCCGGCCGGCACTGCAGCGGTTCTGGCATCCCCGCATCGCGCCCAAGGGGCGCTCCTACGGAGGCGCGTGCAGCCGCAGGAGCGGGCCTTGCCCGGGACCGCTTCACCGGAGGCGACGAATGCGGCCGGGCCAGCATCCTCAGAGCGACAGGTGCTCGATCGCGGCGACGCTGCCGAGGCGGTCGGACAGGCGCTGCAGCAGGGCCAGGCGGTTGCCGCGCACGGCCGGGTCGTCGGCGTTGACCATCACCTCGTCGAAGAAGGCGTCGACCTGCGGCCGCAGCTTCGCGAGCACGGTCAGGGCGGTGACGTAGTCGCCGGCGGCCAGCAGCGGGTCGGTGTCGGCGATGGCCTGGTCGACGGCGACGTGCAGGGCCCACTCGGCCTCGTGCGCGAACAGCTTCGGGTCGACCGCCCTCGGGATGTCGATGCCGGCCTTGCGCAGGATGTTGCGGCTGCGCTTGTGGGCGGCGGCCAGGGCCTGGGCCTCGGGCAGTTTGGCGAACGTGGTGATTGCCTTGAGGCGGCGGTCGAAGTCGGCGAGCGAGCTGCGGGCGGTCGCAGCCGACGCAGCGCCTGCAGGTTCCACCAGGCCGCGTGCGCCATCTGCCGGGATCGCGGCTGAAGCCGCTCCTACAGCTGTCGTGCGGGCGCGCGGGCTGTTTGCAGGAGCGGCTTCAGCCGCGGCCTGCGTCCACGCGGCTGCGACCGCCTCGAACTCCTGCGGCGAAACGTCCTGGTCGGCGTAGTAGCCGCGCAGGCGGTCGAGGATGAAGTCGAGGATCTCGCGCGCCAGCGACGCCTCGGCCGCATCGAAGGCCCCCGCCGCGTCTGCCACCAGGCGCACCAGGTCCAGTTCGATGCCGCCCTCGATCAGCGTCCGCGCCAGGCCCAGCGCATTGCGCCGCAGCGCGAACGGATCCTTGTTGCCGGTGGGCTTGAGGCCCGCCGCGAAGCCGCCGGCCAGGGTGTCGAGGCGCTCGGCGATCGCCAGCACCCGGCCCAGTTGCGACGGCGCGATGGCGTCGCCGGCGAAGCGCGGCATGTAGGCCTCGTCCAGCGCGGCGGCGACCTCGGCCGGCTCGCCGGCGAGGGTCGCGTAGTGGCGCCCGGCGATGCCCTGCAGTTCGGGGAACTCGCCGACCAGGCGCGACTGCAGGTCGTTCTTCGACAACTGCGCCGCGCGCCGCGCCAGCGCCGGATCGACGCCGACCTCGGCCGCCACCGCCGCGGCCAGCGCCGATACCCGCGCCACCTTGTCGGCCAGCGTGCCCAGCTTCGCCTGGTAGGTGACCGAGGCCAGCCCCGATCCCATCGCCTCCAGGCCCTGCTTCAGGTCCTCGTCGAAGAAGAAGCGCGCGTCGGCGAAGCGCGGGCGGATCACCCGCTCGTAGCCCTTGCGGACCTCGGCCTGGTCCCTGGATTCGATGTTGGCGACGCCGACGAAGTGCGCGGTCAGCGCGCCGCCGGCGTCGAGCACCGGGAAGAACTTCTGGTTGGCCTCCATGGTGGCGATCAGCGCCTCGGCCGGCACCGCGAGGAAGTCGCGGTCGAACGAGCATGCGATCGCGACCGGCCATTCGACCAGGCAGTTCACCTGCTCCAGGTTGCCGGGATCGATGCGCGGCCTGCCCCCGGACTGCGCGGCGGCGCGCTCGACCTCGGCGACGATGCGCGCGCGGCGCTCGTCGGGATCGACCAGCACGTTCGCCGCGCGCAGCGCCTCGACGTAGTCGTCGGGCGCGCCGATCCAGACCGGCCCGGGATGGTGGAAGCGGTGGCCGCGGCTCATCCGGTCGCCGCGCACGCCCATCAGCGCGAGATCCAGCACTTCGTCGCCGAGCAGGGCCACCAGCCAGTGCACCGGCCGCGCGAAGGCGTGGTCGTGCGCGCCCCAGCGCATCGGCTTGGGGATCGGCATCGCCGCGACCGCTTCGGCCAGCACCTCGCCCAGCAGATCGGCGGTGCGCGCGCCGGGCTGCACCGCGCGGTGCACGAAGCGTTCGCCCTTGGCGTCGGTGGCCCGCTCCAGCGCGGTCCAGTCGACGCCGGCCTTTGCGGCGAAGCCCTGCAGCGCCCGGGTCGGCTGGCCGTCGGCGGCCAGCGCGATGTCCAGGTAGGGGCCGAAGACCTCGCTGTGCTGTTCCGGCTGCGCGGTCGCGACCACGGGCAGCACCACCGCCAGCCTGCGCTGGCTGTACAGCGGCCGCGCATCGCCGGTTTCGTACGCGATGCCACGCTTGTCCAGTCCGGCGAGCACGCCGTCGAACAGCGCGTGCGCCAGTCCGGGCAGCGCCTTGACCGGCAGTTCATCGGTGCCGAGCTCGATCAGCAGCGGTGCGGTGTCGCTCATGCTTGGATCTTCCGTATCGACAGAAAAGCCCCTCATCCGCCCCCCGGATCAAGTCCGGGGCAGGCTCTGCGGGGCACCTTCTCCCGCTTGCGGGAGAGGGGTTGGGATGAGGGGGCGGCTGTGCGGATGCACCCCCATCGCCCTTCGGGCACTTCCCCCGCAAGCGGGGGAAGGAACAGCACCCTCATTCCTTCGGGCATTACCCCCCGCGAACGGGGGAAGGAACAGCACCCTAATCCCTTCGGGCACTTCCCCCGCGGGCGGGGGAAGGAGAAAGCTTCAGGCGGCCTGATCGGCGCGCTTGAGGCCCGGGAAGCCGAGCTTCTCGCGCTGCGCGAAGTAGGCCTCGGCCACCGCCTGCGACATCCGCCGCACCCGCAGGATGTAGCGCTGGCGCTCGGTCACCGAGATCGCCCGGCGCGCGTCGAGCAGGTTGAAGGCGTGGCTGGCCTTGCACACCTGCTCGTAGGCGGGCAGCGGCAGTCCGAGTTCGACCAGCTTCAGCGCCTCGCGCTCGCAGGCGTCGAAGCGGTGCAGCAGCTCGGCCACGTCGGCGTGCTCGAAGTTGTAGGCGCTCTGCTCGACCTCGTTCTGGTGGTAGACGTCGCGGTAGGTGACCGGCGCGCCGTCGGGCCCCAGGGTCCAGACCAGGTCGAACACGTCGTCGACGTTCTGCAGGTACATCGCCAGGCGCTCGAGCCCGTAGGTGATCTCGCCCAGCACCGGCCGGCACTCCAGGCCGCCGGCCTGCTGGAACCAGGTGAACTGGGTGATCTCCATGCCGTTGAGCCAGACCTCCCAGCCCAGGCCCCAGGCGCCGAGCGTCGGCGACTCCCAGTTGTCCTCGACCAGGCGCAGGTCGTGCACCTGCGGGTCGACCCCGAGCGCGGCCAGCGAACCGAAGTACTCTTCGACGATGTCGTCCGGCGCCGGCTTCATCACCACCTGGTACTGGTAGTAACGCTGCAGGCGGTTGGGGTTCTCGCCGTAGCGGCCGTCGGTCGGCCGCCGGCAGGGCTGCACGTAGGCGGCGTTCCACGGCTCCGGGCCGAGCGCGCGCAGGAAGGTGGCCGGGTGGAAGGTACCGGCGCCGACCTCCAGGTCCAGCGGCTGCACCAGCACGCAGCCGCGCGCGCCCCAGTAGCCGTTGAGGCGCTGGACCAGGTCCTGGAAGGTGGCGGTCGGCGCGGCCGGTGCGGACATGGGGCTTGGCCCGGTGCAAAGCGCGCTAGTATACGGCGCGGCCCGCGCCGGCCCGGCGCCGGGCCGCGCCTGCTTCCCGCATCCGCGGTTTTCCTGCCCGAGGACCTGTCCGGCTTGGACGCTCCCTGCGCGCGGCACACGCCGCCCCTGCTGGTCCTGGAGACCGGCGAACCGGTTCCCGGCCTGCGCCGCCACGGCGGCTTCGCCCACTGGATCCGCGTGGCCGCCGGGCTCGCGCGCGACGCCGCGGTCGCGGTCGACGTGCGCGAAACCGCGCCGCCGCGCCGCGAGGGCTTCGCCGGCGCGATCGTCACCGGATCGGCGGCGATGGTCAGCGACCGCCACGACTGGAGCGAGCGCGCCGCCGACTGGCTGCGCGAGGCCGCGCAGGCGGGGATGCCGCTGCTGGGGATCTGCTACGGCCACCAGCTGCTGGCGCACGCCCTCGGCGGCGAGGTCGGCGACAACCCGGCCGGGCGCGAGATGGGCACGGTCGAAGTGCAGCTGCATCCGCAGGCCGCGGACGACCCGCTGTTCGCGCCCCTGCCCGGCCGCTTCGCGGCGCAGGCCTCGCACCTGCAGAGCGTGCTGCGGCCGCCGCCGCGGGCGGTGGTGCTGGCGCGGTCGCCGGGCGACGACTGCCAGGCCTTCCGCTGGGGCGCGACGGCCTGGGGGGTGCAGTTCCACCCGGAATTCAGCGTCGGCCACATGCGCGGCTACGTGCGCGCGCGGCGCGAGGCCCTGCGCGCGGAGGGCCACAGCCCCGAGCGCATCTCGCGTACCATTTCCGCGGCGCCGCACGCGCGCGGCGTGCTGCGCCGCTTCGCCGCCCACGCCCGGCGCCGGCCGCCGCGCTGAGCGCCGCCCAACCGATCCGAACCGGGGAACGCACGCATGGACATCCGCAAACTGCCCGCCGGCCAGGCGCTGGCCTGGTTCAAGCAGGCGATCGACCTGGGCGGCAGCAACCCGCGCGGCATCTTCGGCGCGGCGATCCTGATGATCGCCACCTTCTACGCGGTCGCGCTGGCGCTGCTGCTGCCGATGATGGGCATGACCGCCGGCCTGCGGTCCGACGAGGTCGACATGGCCGCGGTGATGACCCGGGTGATGCCGATGGTGGCGGTGATGGTGGTGGCGGTCTCGCTGCTGGTGCCGTTCCTGGTCGGCGGCTTCATGCATGTGCTGCGCGAGAACGAGGCCGGGCGCAGGCCGGGCGCGCTGCAGGTGTTCCGCGCCTTCCGCGCGCCGCAGCGCGGCAGCCTGCTGCTGGTCGGCCTGGCGATGCTGGCGGTGCAGGTGCTGGGCAACCTGCTGGCGATGCTCGCCGGCGGCACCGACTACATGGCGCAGTACGCGCAGATGATGCAGGCGGTGCTGTCGGGCGCGGACCCCGCCGCGATCGAGGCGCCGCGCACGCCGCTGCTGATGTTCCTGCTGCAGCTGGCGGTGAACTACGTCGCCTATGCGATCCTGCTGTTCTCGGTTCCGCTGCTGCTGTTCCACGGCGCGGGCCTGCGCGAGGCGCTCGCCGGCAGCCTGCGCGCCGCCGCGCGCAACCTGCCGGCCTACCTGCTGGCGTCGGTGCTGTTCGTCGTCGGCATGATCGTGGCGCTGCTGCTGTTCCTGCTGGTGGCGACCCTGGCGGCGCTGGTCGGCGGCGCGATCCACGGCGCGGTCGGATCCGCGCTGACCGTGCTGCTGGCGCTGGCGTTCGCCTGCGCGGCGGTGGTGGTGGCGCTGGGCGCGGCCTACCTGGCCTGGCGCGACACCTTCGACGCGGCGCCGCAGGCGCCGGCGGCGGACGCGCCGGTCGCCGGGTTCGAGGCCTGAGCGTTCACTGCCCGGAAGCGGCCGCGCGCGGCGCCAGCCAGCGCGCGAGCAGCAGGCCGGCCTCGTACAGCAGCACCATCGGCAGCGCCAGCAGCACCTGCGAGACGCCGTCCGGCGGGGTGATCACCGCCGCCACCACGAAGATCCCGACGATCACGTAACCGCGCGCGTGCGCCAGCTGCGCCGGCGTCACCCAGCCCAGCAGCGCCAGGATCAGCACCGCCACCGGCACCTCGAAACCGATGCCCGCGGCCAGGAACATCACCAGCACGAAGTCCAGGTAGCGGCTGATGTCGGTCATCATCGCCACGCCCTCGGGCGCGCTGGCGGTCAGGAACGCGAACATCGCCGGCAGCACCAGCCAGTAGGCGAACGCGCAGCCGGCGTAGAACAGGGCCACCGCGGAAACCAATAGCGGCAGCGCCAGCCGCTTCTCGCGCCGGTACAGCCCCGGCGCGACGAAGGCCCAGAGCTGGTACAGGACCACCGGCATCGCCAGCAGCAGCGCCAGGAACAGCGCCAGCTTGAGCGGAGCGAGGAAGGGCGAGGCGACCTCGATCGCGATCAGCTGCGCGCCTTCCGGCAGGCGCGCCAGCAGCGGCGCTGCCAGCCACGCGTACAGCCGGTTGGCGAACGGCAGCAGCGCGGCGAACGCGACCGCCAGCGCCAGCACCGCGCGCAGCAGCCGCGCGCGCAGCTCCAGCAGGTGCGCGACCAGGCCCGGCTCGGCCGCCTCGGCCGGCCGCTCGGGCGCGTCGCCGGTCACGGGCGCCGGTCCGCAGGCGACGGCGCGCCGGCCTGCGCCGGCCGATCCGCCGCATCGGCAGCGGGGCCCGGCTCCTCCGCCCCGCGCGGCGGGCGCTCGTCGGCGGTCGCGTCCGGATCCAGGTCGCGCGCCGCGGCGTCGGCGGCGTCGCGCAGCTCGCGCCGCAGTCCGTCGCCGGCCGCGCGCGCCTCGTGCAGGCTGCGGCGCAGTTCGTCGGCGGCGAGCTCGCGCTCGAGGTCGGCCTTGACCGAATGCCAGTGCGCGCGGGCACGGCGCAGCGCCAGCCCCAGCATCCGCGCCGCGCGCGGCAAACGCTCGGGGCCGAGCACCACCAGGGCGACGACGCCGACGATCAGCAGTTCGGTGAAACCGATCTCGAACATGGCGGGAAACGGGGCTGGTGGGCGCGCGCGGGCGGAGCCGACCGCCTCCCCGACGGGCGGCGGCCCGGTCGCCGGCTCAGTCCCGGTCGCCCGGCCGCTCGGGGT
This sequence comes from Gammaproteobacteria bacterium, assembly GCA_046566095.1. Classification (GTDB taxonomy): domain Bacteria; phylum Pseudomonadota; class Gammaproteobacteria; order Xanthomonadales; family Xanthomonadaceae; genus CAMPJU01. Next base: position 9,197 of record JBKHXI010000099.1, read on the forward strand.
GGCGCGCCGGGTCGGGGCGCGCTGAATCGGCGCCGTCCGCAGCGGGGCGATCGCTGGCCGGGCCGGCAGCGCCCGTCTCGCGAGACTCGCTGCCGAGCTGGCCGGCCGGCGGCTCGTCCTGGCCCTCGCGCATCCCCTTCCGGAAGCCGCGGATGCCCTCGCCCAGGTCCTTGCCGATGTTCGCCAGCCGCTTGGTGCCGAACACCAGCAGCACGATGACCAGGACGATCAGCAGTTCTTTCCAACCGATCACGGCGGCGCACTCCGCTCAGGATGCAGGCCGCACAGGATAGCAGCGGCTGGCGCCGGCCGGACCCGCCGCGAGCGGACCGAGACGGCGTCAGGGCAGCGGCTCGACCTCGGCCGGATTGTCCTCGTCGTCCACCGGCTCGAACGGCGTGGGCGTGGGCTCCTGGCCGCGCGCGCCGCGCGCGGGCCGGGTTTCGGCGGCGCCGCTGCGGGGGGCGCCGGGCTCGGCCTGGCGCTGCGCCCCGGGCGCGGCGCGCGCCGGCAGCGGCCGGGCCGTGCCGCGGGCATAGCGGGCGGCGGCGGTGGCCTCCTCGAGCGCGTCGCGGAAGGCGACCACGGCGGCGCTGGGCCGGCCCTGGGCGCGGCCCTCGAAGATCATCCGCGGGGTGGTGCCGGCGCCGTAGACGGCGACATTGGAGCGGTCGTCGATGCTCAGCCGCGCGCCGTCGAGCGCGATCCCGGCGAACAGCCCGCGCGCCCGCGACCAGGACCAGATCTCGGCCTTGAGCTCGCCGTCGGTCGCCACCGCCGCATTGCGCCCCACCGGGCCCGCCGCCACCCCGGCGTCGGCGCCGAGGGTGAAGTCGCCGTTGACGATGCCTTCCAGCCCGCGCGGGCTGTTGAACACCAGCACCACGTCCGAGGACTGGATGCCGGCCTGCAGGCCGATGCTGCCGCCCGTGAGGGTGATGAAGCTGGGCGCCGACCAGGTGCCGTCGGCGGACTTGACCGAGATCAGGCCGTGGCCGCGGCGGCCGCCGATGAACAGCCCCGCCTTGATCGTGTCGGGGATCACCGCGATCGCGTGCGCCTGGTCGAGCAGCCTGTCGGGAATGGCCGATTCGGGGATCGACTGGATCTCGTGCAGCACCCGCACGGCGTTGCGGGCGCGCTCGTCCTGGACCGGACCGGCCAGCGCGGCGGCGCTGGCCAGCAGCAATGCGGCGACGGTGAAGGCGCGGCGCAGGGGCCGGCGGGCGCGGAAGACGGGATTGGGCATGGCGGGCTCCGGCATCGGTGGGCGGCGTCTCGCGGCTTGGACTGCCGCCGGACAGGCGGAATTCACGTTAGGCGCACGGCGATGAATCGCATCTGAGCCGTGCCCCGCCGGGGGCGACGGCCGCGACCGATCTCGCCGGC
>JBKHXI010000100.1:0-3867 GCA_046566095.1 Gammaproteobacteria bacterium
AGGTGGATGTCGGAGATCCAGATGGTCCGGTGGCGGTGGGCGCGGGGCTCGTCGGCGCCGTCGAAGGCGAACGGCGCGAGGGCCGGCGGGGCAAGCTGCGGACGCGGCGATGCCTTCATGCCGCGCAAGCAGAGCAGCGCGATATGACAGGACGATGGCGGCGGTGGCGCCGGCGGACCCACTGGGGCGGTGGCCTGACGCTGGTGCGCGGTCGCGTAAGGCGTTCTGCTGTCGCCCGGAACGGCCCGGGGCTCGTCATCCCGAACGCAGTGGGGGATCTGCTTTTGAAGCAGGTCCCTCGCTGCGCTCGGGACGACAGGGGGCGGGGGAAGCCGGGCCGCGCGGGCTGCGTTGGGCGGTCAGTCGGCGCGTTCGCGTTCGATCGCGCGCCAGCCGATGTCGTGGCGGTGGAACTCGCCGGGCCACGAGATGCCGGCGACTTCCGCGTACGCGCGCTGCTGCGCCTGCGCCACGGTATCGCCCAGCGCGGTGACGCACAGCACGCGGCCGCCGGCGGTGACGGCGTGCTCGCCCTCGATCTTCGTGCCGGCGTGGAAGACCTTGGTGTCGTCCACGTCGGGGGCGTCGATGGCGTTGATCGCGTCGCCGGTGCGCGGCTTGCCGGGGTAGCCCTCGGCGGCCATGACGACGCCCAGCGCGCAGCGCGGGTCCCATTCGGCGGTGGTCGCGTCCAGCCTGCCGTCGAGGGCGGCTGCGACCAGGTCGACCAGGTCCGAGCGCAGGCGCATCAGCACCGGCTGGGTCTCCGGGTCGCCGAAGCGCACGTTGAACTCGATCACCTTGGGCGCGCCGGCCTTGTCGATCATCAGGCCGGCGTAGAGGAAGCCGGTAAACGGTTCGCCGTCTTCGGCCATGCCGCGCACGGTGGGTTCGATCACCTCGCGCAGGATGCGGTCGTGCACTTCGGGGGTGACCACCGGCGCGGGCGAGTACGCGCCCATGCCGCCGGTGTTGGGGCCGGTGTCGCCGTCTCCCACGCGCTTGTGGTCCTGGCTGCTGGCCATCGGCAGCGCATGCGCGCCGTCGACCATGCAGATGAAGCTGGCTTCCTCGCCTTCGAGGAATTCCTCCACCACCACCCGCGCGCCGGCGTCGCCGAAGGCGTTGCCGGCGAGCATGTCGCGCACGGCGGCCTCGGCCTCGGCCGTGGTCGTCGCCACCACCACGCCCTTGCCGGCGGCCAGGCCGTCGGCCTTGACCACGATCGGCGCGCCGTGCGCGCGCACATGCGCCAGCGCGGGGTCGACCGCGTCGAACACCGCGTAGTGCGCGGTCGGGATGCCGTGGCGGGCGAGGAACTCCTTGGCGAAGGCCTTGCTGCCTTCGAGCTTCGCGGCCGCGGCGGTGGGGCCGAACACGCGCAGGCCGGCGGCGCGGAACAGGTCGACGATACCGGCCACCAGCGGCGCCTCCGGGCCGACCACGGTCAGGTCGACCTGCTCGTCGCGGGCGAGCTGGCGCAGGCCCTCCAGGTCGTCGGCCTGGACCGCCACGTTGCGGCACTTGGCCTCGAACGCGGTGCCGGCGTTGCCCGGGGCGACCAGCACCTCGTCCACTCGCGGCGACTGGGCCAGCTTCCATGCCAGCGCGTGCTCGCGGCCGCCGGAACCGATGACGAGGAGTTTCATGCAGGCATCCCGTGCTCTGGCCCGGTGTTGTGTAGGAGCTGCGTAAGCTGCGACCCCGCGTGCCGGGAAGGATGCGGGTGGTCGCAGCTTACGCAGCTCCTACATGGGGCGTGATGTTGAGGGACGCGATTTTACAGGGGGTGGGTGGACGGAGGGTGGGGGTGGAGGCGTACCGCTGCTAGCATCGACGGCTGCCCGCCACCTGCCTGGATGCCCCATGGACCGCGCCGTCTCCGCGCTCGAACCGCTGCTGTCGCCCGCGATCGGTCTGGTCAACCTGGTGTTGTGGGAATACGTGCTGGTCTACGGGCTGCTGGCGGTGGGCCTGTGGTTCACCGTGCGCCTGGGCGGGCTGCAGTTCCGGCGCTTCGGGCACATGTGGCGGGTGATCGGGCGCGGCACCGGCGGCGACGATGCCGGCATCTCGCCGTTCCAGGCGCTGGCCACCTCGCTGGCCTCGCGGGTGGGCACCGGCAACCTGGCGGGCGTGGCGATCGCGCTGGGCCTGGGCGGGCCGGGCGCGCTGTTCTGGATGTGGTGCGTGGCGGTGGTCGGCATGGCGACCGCGTATGCCGAGAGCTCGCTGGCGCAGCTGTACAAGGTGCGCGACCACAAGGGCCAGTACCGCGGCGGCCCGGGTTACTACATGGCGCGCGGGCTGGGCCTTCCGTGGATGGGCGTGGCGTTCTCGGTGTGTCTGGTGTTCTCGTACGGGCTGATCTTCAGTTCGGTGCACGCCAATGCGATCGCCGGTTCGATGCAGGCGGCGTTCGGCTTCGGCCAGGGCCAGGTCGCGGCCGGGCTGGTGCTGCTGACCGCGGCGATCATCTTCGGCGGGTTGCGCTCGGTGGCGCGGGTGGCCGGGATCGTGGTGCCGTTCATGGCGGTGGCCTACCTGGGCCTGGCGCTGTGGGTGGTGGCGACCAACCTCGCCGAGGTGCCGGCGGCGCTGGCGCTGGTGCTGCGCAGCGCGTTCGGGCTGGAGCCGGCGGCCGGCGGGATCGCCGGCGGCATCGCCGCGGCGATGCTCAACGGGGTCAAGCGCGGCCTGTACTCGAACGAGGCCGGCATGGGCAGCGCGCCCAATGTCGCCGCCGCGGCCACGCCGGTGCCGCACCACCCGGCCAGCCAGGGCCTGGTGCAGGCGCTGGGCGTGTTCATCGACACCCTGCTGATCTGCACCGCGACCGCGCTGGTGATCCTGCTGTCGGGCGTGCTGGAGGCCGGCAACGCGGACGGCGTGCTCGTGACCCAGCAGGCGATGACCGTGTTCTTCGGCGACTGGGGCACGATCTTCGTCGCGGTCGCGCTGTTCTTCTTCGCGTTCACGACGATACTGGGCAACTACTCGTATGCCGAGAGCGGGCTGCTGTACCTGGGTGGCGGCGCGAAGGGACTGCTGGCGCTGCGGCTGGCGGCGCTGGCGGTGATCACCTGGGGCGTGTATGCGCAGGTGCCGCTGGTCTGGAGCGCGGCGGACGCGGCGATGGCGTTGATGGCCACGATCAACCTGCTGGCGCTGCTGGGCCTGTCGGGGGTGGTGGTCAAGCTCACCCGCGACTACGACCGGCAGCTGCAGTCCGGCCGTTCGCCGCGCTTCGACGCCGCCGACTTCCCGGAACTGGGCGACGGCATCGACCGCACCATCTGGACCGCGAAATCCCCACCCCCGTAGGAGCGGGCCTTGCCCGCGATATGCCGGGCCGCGTCGTTCGCGGCGATCGCGCCCAAGGGGCGCTCCTACGAGAGGCGGGACGGTCCGTAGGAGCGGGCCTTGCCCGCGATGGCCTTCCCCGCGAATCGCGCAACACGGCATCGCGCCCAAGGGGCGCGCCTACGCGGTGGGGCGGGGGTGGCGCTCGCGCCAGGCGCGGGCCGTGACCACCGCGAGGGTGACCACGGTCAGCGGCACCACGAAGGCCATCATCATCGTGCTGAAGGCGGGCAGGGCGTCGTGGTCGGCGGCGTCCAGCAGCAGGTAGGCGGTGTAGGCCAGGTAGTAGCCCAGGAACAGCGCGCCTTCCCAGCGCTGGATGCAGTGCCCGGTGAAGAAGATCGGCAGGCAGGCGGCGGCCACCGCGGCCATCACCGGCAGGTCGAAGTTCAGCGCCGCGCCGCTGACGGCGATGCCGCCGGGCGCGATGGCCGAGGCGGCGCCGAGCACGAACAGCAGGTTGAACAGGTTGCTGCCGACGATGTTGCCGACCGCCAGGTCGCG
>JBKHXI010000101.1:0-5628 GCA_046566095.1 Gammaproteobacteria bacterium
CCATGACGTTGATCGTGTTCTTCAGCTCGAAGATCTCGCCGCGCGCATCGACCGTGATCTTCTGCGAGAGGTCGCCGTTCGCGACCGCGGTCGTCACCTTCGCGATGTTGCGGACCTGGGCGGTCAGGTTCGCCGCGAGGCCGTTCACGTTGTCGGTGAGGTCCTTCCACGTTCCCGACACGCCCTTCACGTGGGCCTGGCCACCGAGGATGCCCTCCGTGCCGACCTCGCGTGCGACCCTGGTGACCTCATCGGCGAACGACGACAGCTGGTCCACCATCGTGTTGATGGTGTTCTTCAGCTCCAGGATCTCGCCGCGGGCGTCGACCGTGATCTTCTGCGTGAGGTCACCACGAGCGACGGCGGTCGTCACCTGCGCGATGTTCCGCACCTGGTTGGTGAGGTTGTCGGCCAGCTCGTTGACGTTGTCGGTCAGGGCCTTCCACGTCCCCGAGACGCCCCGCACCTTGGCCTGACCGCCGAGCTTGCCCTCGGTGCCGACCTCGCGCGCCACGCGGGTGACCTCGGCGGCGAACGAGTTGAGCTGGTCCACCATGGTGTTGACGGTGTTCTTCACCTCCAGGATCTCGCCGCGCACCTCGACCGTGATCTTGCGCGACAGGTCGCCCTTGGCCACCGCGGTGGTGACCTCGGCGATGTTGCGCACCTGGGTGGTGAGGTTGGAGGCCATCGCGTTGACCGAGTCGGTCAGGTCCTTCCAGGTGCCGGCCACGCCGGGCACGATCGCCTGTCCGCCGAGCTTGCCGTCGGTGCCGACCTCGCGCGCCACGCGCGTGACCTCCGAGGCGAACGAGCGCAGCTGGTCGACCATCGTGTTGATGGCCTCCTTGAGCTGCAGCATCTCGCCGCGCACGTCCACGGTGATCTTGCGCGACAGGTCGCCGCTGGCGACCGCGATCGTGACCTCGGAGATGTTGCGCACCTGCGCGGTCAGGTTGGAGGCCATCTGGTTGACCGAGTCGGTCAGTTCCTTCCACACGCCCGACACGCCCTTGACCTTGGCCTGGCCGCCGAGCAGGCCGGCGGTGCCGACCTCCAGCGCCACGCGCGTGACCTCGGCGCTGAACTCGCCCATCTGCTCGAGCATGCGGTTGACGATGGTCGCCGCGCGCAGGAACTCGCCCTGCAGCGGGCGGCCGTCGGCCTCCAGCGGCACGGTCCTGGACAGGTCGCCCTTGGCCACCGCGGACATGGCCTCGGTCATGGTCTCGATCGGGCGCACCAGGTCGTCGATCAGGGTGTTGACCGACTGCTCCATCTGCGCCCATTCGCCGCGGCGCCCGGCCGGGGCGATCCGGCGCCGGGTCTGGCCCTCGCGGCCGACGGTCTGGCCGACCCGGGCCAGTTCCTGCGACAGCTCGCGGTTCTGGGTGACGATCTCGTTGAAGTGTTCGGCCAGCTTGCCGTGCAGGCCCTCCCAGTGCTGCGGAAGTTCGACCGAGAAGTCGCCGTTGCGCACGTCGACCATCGCCGCCAGCAGCGCCTTCATCGGGTCGCCGTCGTGGACGGGCCTGGTGGTGGGCTTGGCCGGGGGCCTGGTCGCAGTCCTGGGGGCGGGCCTTGCGGCGGCGGACTTCTTCGCGGCCCCCTTGGCGGCGCTGCGGGGGCGGCGGGCGGTTTCGGTACTCACGCGGTGGATCTCCCCTGGGACGGGCGTATGGAAGGCACGGCGCGCCGCGCGGGCGGCGCCGGGCCGGGTGCCGGGCCGTCCCGGCGCCTGCCGCGGGCGGACGCGCGGCGCGGCCCCGGGCAGGCCAAGCGCCCGAACATACCGCAGACCGCGTCCGCGACGTGTGCAGCGCGCGTGGGCGGAGCTCGATTCCGGGGCCGGGGTCGCAGGGGCAGGCAGGCAATCGCGGGCAAGGCCCGCGCCTGCGACGGCGCGGGACGCGGGCGGTACGTGGGCACGCCCCTTGGGCGCGATCCCGCGCCGTCGGGGGTTGTGGGGATGGCCATCGCGGGCAAGGCCCGCTCCTACGCATCCACCGCATATGTAAAGCGCCCCTTGGGCGCGATCGCCTGCGCGTTTCCGCCGCGGCCCGTCGGCGCGTCTCGGCGGCCGGCCGCCGCCAGCGCCTGGTGTAAGCTCGCGGCGTCGCACGGGACGAGGGGTGGGGGACGCATGAACCAGACCGCGCCGGGGGACCGCCGCCGGCCCATGCCGCTGCACTGGAAGATGGCGATCGGCTTCGTCGCCGGCCTGGGCCTGGGCCTGCTGGCGCATGCCTACGGCGCCGGCGCGGCCTGGCCGGAAGCGCTGACCACCTGGGTCACCGATCCGGTCGGCCAGCTGTTCCTGCGCCTGCTGTTCATGCTGGTGATCCCGCTGGTGTTCTCGGCCCTTGTGCTGGGCGTGGTCGAGATCGGCGATCCGCAGTCGCTGGGCCGGATCGGCGGCCGGACGCTGCTGTACATCCTCACCGTCACCACCCTGGCGGTGACCATCGGCATGGTCGCGGTGAACCTGTTCCAGCCGGGCGCGGGCATCGCCGCCGAGCTGGGCCAGGCGCTGATGGCCGAACAGGCCGAGGCCGCCTCGACCATCGCCGCCCGCCGCGAAGGCGTGTCCGGCATCGAGATCCTGCTCAACATCGTGCCGCGCAACCCGGTGCAGGCTGCGGCCAACGGCGACCTGATCGCGGTGATGTTCTTCGCGCTCATGTTCGGCATCGCGGCCACGGTGCTGCGCACGCCGGGCGTGCATTCGTTCGTGGGCGCGGTGCAGGGCGTGTACGACATCAGCCTGAAGCTGATCGACTGGGTGATCCGGCTGGCCCCCTACGCGGTGTTCGCGCTGATGTTCAGCCTGGCGGTCAAGGTCGGGTTCTCGGCGCTGCGGCCGCTGGCGCTGTTCGTGCTGGTGGCGATCGGGGCGATGGCGGTGCACCTGCTGGTGGTGTTCCCGCTGCTGCTGCGGCTGTTCGGCGGGATGTCGCCGGCGTTCTTCTTCCGGCGCGCGCAGCTGGCGATGCTGACGGCGTTCTCGACCTCGTCCTCGTCGGCCACGCTGCCGACCACGCTGCGGGTGGCCGAGGAGGAGCTGGGCACGCCGCGGCGGGTGGGGCGCTTCGTCTGCACCCTGGGCGCCACGGCGAACATGAACGGGACCGCCCTGTTCGAGGGCGTGACCGTGCTGTTCCTGGCGCAGTTCTTCGGGGTCGAGCTCAACCTCGGGCAGCAGGTGCTGGTGGTGCTGATGTGCGTGCTCGGCGGCATCGGCGCGGCCGGGGTGCCGGGCGGTTCGCTGCCGGTGATCGCGATGATCTGCGCGATGTTCGGGATCCCGCCCGAGGGCATCGGCATCATCCTCGGCGTGGACCGGATCCTGGACATGTGCCGGACCACGGTGAACGTGACCGGCGACCTGGTCGGCACCGTGGTGATCTCGCGTGGCGAGCCCGAGGTGGCCCTGGGCGACGTCGGCGACGACCACGCCGCCGCTCCCGCCGCCCCCCCGTAGGAGCGCCCCTCGGGCGCGATGCCTGCGCGGGCTGCGGAGGGCGCGTCGCGATCGCGGGCAAGGCCCGCGCCTACGGAACGAGGGCATAGGGTTTGCGCCCATCGTCCGTAGGAGCGCCCCTTGGGCGCGATGCCCGCGCGGACAGCGGAGGAGACGTCGCGATCGCGGGCAAGGCCCGCTCCTACCGAACCGGGTGTCGGGAATGCGCCGCACTGCCTGCGTTGCGGCTGCCGGGTGCGATGGCGTGCGGCGGCGGGACAGGGGGCGGCGGGGATGGGACAATGCGCGCTGTTTTCGCCCGCACCCACCCGAATCCGATGCCCCAGCCGACCCGCCGCGACCTCGCCAACGCCATCCGCTTCCTCGCCGCGGACGCGGTCCAGGCCGCCAATTCCGGCCACCCGGGCATGCCGATGGGCATGGCCGACATCGCCGAAGTGCTGTGGCGCGGCTACCTCCGCCACAACCCGGCCAACCCCGGCTGGTTCGGCCGCGACCGCTTCATCCTCTCCAACGGCCACGGCTCGATGCTGCAGTACGCGCTGCTGCACCTGACCGGCTACGCGCTGTCGATCGACGACCTCAAGGCCTTCCGCCAGCTCGAATCCAGGACCCCCGGCCACCCCGAGAACTTCATGACGCCCGGCGTGGAGACCACGACCGGGCCGCTGGGACAGGGCTTCGCCAACGCGGTCGGCATGGCGCTGGCCGAGAAGCTGCTGGCGCAGCGCTTCAACCGGCCCGGGCACGAGGTGATCGACCACCGCACCTGGGTGTTCCTCGGCGACGGCTGCCTGATGGAGGGCATCTCGCACGAGGCCGCCTCGCTGGCCGGGACCTGGGGCCTGCACAAGCTGGTCGCGTTCTGGGACGACAACCGGATCAGCATCGACGGCGACGTCGCCGGCTGGTTCACCGACGACACCCCGGCCCGGTTCGAGGCCTACGGCTGGCACGTGGTGCGCGACGTCGACGGCCACGACGCCGATGCGGTCGAGGCCGCGATCGGGCGCGCGCTGGCCGAGTCCGGCCGGCCGACCCTGCTGTGCTGCCGCACCACGATCGGCTACGGCGCCCCGACCAAGGCCGGCAGCGAGGCCAGCCACGGCGCGCCGCTGGGCGCCGAGGAGCTGGCCGCCACCCGCGCGGCGCTGGGCTGGAGCCACGGCCCGTTCGAGATCCCGCAGGAGATCCGCGACGCCTGGAGCGCGGTCGATGCCGGCCGCGCCCGCGAGGCGGCGTGGAACGAGGCCTTCGCGGCCTACGCATCGGCGTTCCCGCAGGAAGCGGCCGAACTCCAGCGCCGGATCCGCGGCGCGCTGCCGGAGGACTTCGCCGCCGTCGCCGACGCGCACATCGCGAAGCTGCAGGCCGACGGCCCGGTGGTCGCCTCGCGCAAGGCCTCGCAGATGGCGATCGAGGCGTTCGCGCCGCGGCTGCCGGAACTGGTCGGCGGCTCGGCCGACCTGGCGCATTCCAACCTGACCCTGTGGAAGGGCAGCAAGACGGTCGCCGGTTCCGATCCGGACGCCAATTACATCTATTACGGCGTGCGCGAGTTCGCGATGACCGCGATCGGCAACGGCCTGGCGCTGCACGGCGGCTTCATCCCCTACGACGCCACCTTCCTGGTGTTCTCCGACTACGCCCGCAACGCGGTGCGGATGAGCGCGCTGATGGGGGCGCGCGCGATCCACGTCTACACCCACGATTCCATCGGCCTGGGCGAGGACGGCCCGACCCACCAGCCGATCGAACACCTGGCGAGCCTGCGCTACATCCCGCACAACGACGTCTGGCGGCCCTGCGACGCGGTCGAGTCGGCGGCGGCCTGGAAAGCCGCGATCCAGCGCGCCGACGGGCCGAGCTGCCTGGTGTTCTCGCGCCAGAACCTCGATCACCAGCCCCGAGACGAATCGCAGGTCGCCGCCATCGCCCGCGGCGGCTACGTGCTGCGGGATTCGGCCGGCGCGCCCGAGCTCATCCTGATCGCCACCGGCTCGGAGGTCGGCCTGGCGATGCAGGCCGCCGCGCAGCTGGGCGACGGCGTGCGCGTGGTCTCGATGCCCTCGACCGACGTGTTCGACCGCCAGGATTCCGCGTACCGGGAATCGGTGCTGCCGCGCGCCTGCCGCCGGCGGGTGGCG